>JAYRNS010000295.1:0-3585 GCA_041912075.1 Anaerolineae bacterium | reverse complement strand
GCGTGCTGGCCAGTCTGGGGGTGCCGTTCTTGTTACCGGGTGGCTTTAGTCCTGGTGTCTTTATGTTTGGCATGGGTGTCACCTTTGCCCTCGTTTACGTCCAGGGCCTGGTGCGCGGGCTGCACAAGGAGTTCTGGTGGGCACTGATCCCGGCAGCGGTGTTGGGGCTGATCGGCGTGTTTCTGTACGCCGACCAGTTCGAGGCGTTTGCGCAAGTCTTCAGTCTTTGGCCGCTGGCGTTGATTCTCATTGGGGTGATCATCCTGTTTGGCGCGTTCCGCGGTCGCCGCCAGATCGAAGACGACGACGAAATCAGCCAGGCCGACCGCTAGACGACACTGGTCGCGCCACCAATACCTGTACGCGACTGCGCGGCAGCTCGATGGTCTGTGACGTCACCGCAAAGCCCAGGTCGGTGAGCCGCTGTGTGATGCGGTCCACGTAACCAACCAGGGCCGCCGAGGGCAGCAGCAAGGTCTGCAAGGTGCGCGCCGCCAGGCTGGGTGCCCGCAGCTCGCCGGCATCCACCCATACGACCTGACCACCCGCCGCCAGCACGCGGGCAAATTCGTGCCAGGTGTCCGCAGCATAGGCATAGTGGGTGGGGAAGGTCAGGATGATTGCGTCGACGACGCCCGCCGCCAGTGGCAGCGTCTGGCTGCGGCCCTGCAGCAGTTTGACCGTGCCTCCCGTCCGGTGCTGCGCCGCGGCCAGCATGGCCGGCGAACGATCCAGCCCAATGACGTCACACGGCCGGCGCACCAGCTCCATCAGCAGCGCCCCGGTACCGCAGCCCACCTCGAGCACGCGTACCGTTCGGGCAGCCGTTTGGATCATCCCATCCACCGGCCCCAGCCCCTGCTGCCGCCAGTGGTGCCATTCGCCGTCCGAATACAGCCGCGCCACCCACTCGTACCAAGGCACCAGTGCACCGTAAGCCAGCCACGATGCCAGACGAAAGAGCAGCACACGCACGACAGCCATCGTCAGGCACTGGCCGGCGCAAAGGTCAGACCGGCGCTGCCGGCAGCGACACGCACCACCGTACCAGCCGGCGGGCTGGCGCTGAGCAGATAATCAGCCAGTGGCTCGCGCAGGAAGCGGCGAATGATGCGTCGCAGCGGGCGGGCGCCCCATTCGGGATGGTCGTTTTGCGCCAGCATCCAGGTCAGCGCATCTTCGCTGACCTCCACCTGTAAACCCTGCTCGGCCAGCAGTTTGTTCTCTTTTTTGATCATCAGCCCGAGAATCTGCCGCAGCTCGTCCGGTGACAGCGGGGTAAAGAGAATGATCTCGTCCAGCCGGTTCAGGAACTCGGGGCGGAAGAACTGTTTGACCGCCAGCATGACCAGGTCGCGTGTCGCATCCGAAAACTGCGGCTGGTCCATGAACTCCGAACCCAGGTTGCTGGTCATGATCAGTACGGCATCACTAAACGATGCCACTCGTCCCTGCCCATCAGTCAGCCGGCCTTCTTCCATCACCTGCAGCAGCACGTCGAGCACGCGCGGGTGGGCCTTTTCCACTTCGTCGAAGAGCACCACCGTGTAGGGGCGCTGGCGCACGCGATCGGTGAGCTGGCCGCCGCTCTCGTAACCCACGTAACCAGGGGGCGCGCCGATCATCCGATTGACCGTGTGTTCTTCCTGGTACTCACTCATGTCGAGCACGACCATCGCGTTTTCGTCGTCGAACATGAACTCGGCCAGGGTTTTGGCCAGCTCCGTCTTGCCGACACCGGTGGGTCCCAGGAAAAGAAACGAGCCAATCGGCCGCGTCGGGTCCTTCAGACCCACGCGCGCCGTCTTGACCGCCCGGCTGAGCGCCAGCACTGCCTCGTCCTGACCGATGATCCGTTCGTGCAGGAAGTCGACCATGTTGGCGTAACGCGCCCGGTCATCTGTGGACAGCTTGGCCACCGGCACGCCGCTCATCATGCTCGTGGCCACCAGTACGTCTTCATCGTCCAGCACCGTGTCACGTGCATTTTCCGGATGCAAGGCCAGGTGGCTCTGTGTGCCCAGGCGTACCACGGCCGCCGCCCGGTGCAGCAGCTGCACGGCGGCCGCGGGCAGCGGCGTTTCGCCGAGATAGCGTTTCGCCATGCTCGCTGTACTCTTGAGCGCCGCGTCGGCCACTTTGATCTGATACTCCTGCTCCACGCGCGGTTTGTGCAAACCCAAGATGGTGATCGTTTCGGCCACGGATGGCTCTGCGATGGCTAAGACGTGGCTGCGCTCGGTGATCAACGCATCTTTGGCGATACGCATCTGGTAATCGGGCGCCGTCGTCGTGGCGACGAGTACCGACTGTTCATCAAGAAACGCACGCCGCACCGGTGTCGTGGCCCTGGGATACTCGACATCCAGCGCGCCACCCAGGAAGCGGTGCACGTTGGGTATGAACAGGATGCCCTTCTCGGCCTGGCGCGCCGCGGCCTGTATCGCTTTGCCAGCGTCATCCAGCAGTGCGGTTTCCAGGACGGCAATGAGTGAGGTGAGACCAGGTGGGCCCTGGCCTTCAGCCATGAGCAGCGCCAGATCCTGGATCAGCGACCGCTTACCGACGCCAGCCGGTCCCACCAGGATGACGTGGCGGTCCTGGCTGAGCGCCAGCAGGCTGAGCAGCTCGCGCAGCAGGTCTTCGCGCCGGTAAACCGGCGCCAGCTCGCCGGCGCGCGCCTGGGCTACCCAATCCTGGCTGGTGTAACGCCGGCTGATGGCCTGGCTGGCCAGAATCTCGGTCAGTGCCGTCGGCGTGATGCCAAAACGCTGCAAAACACCCGACGTCGTCACACCGCGCTGGCTCATGGCGGCCAGTGCGTGTTCGGTGCTGACGTAGATCTCGCCTGCGGCCTGGGCGACCGCATGCCCTTCGTCGAGCACCACGACCATCTCGTCCGACAACGGCACCGGCCGGCCGTCACTGGCGGCAAAATCGAGATTGGCATTGCGACCGTCGCGCATCTCGGCCATCGTCTGGACCGTACGCGTGCATTCGTCGAGCTTGAAACCCCGTTCGGTCAGCAGGCGCTGGATCAGGCGTGATGCGCCAAACTCCTGGCTGCTCAGAAACAGGTACAACAAGATCTCCGGCGTGAGTACGTCCTTGCCAAACCGGCGCCGCAGCTGTGCCGCGGCATTGAGGGCCTTGTCCATTTCAGGTGAGAGCAGGCTTGGGTTGAGTGTCCCCATGGATCAATCTCCTGGCAGGTGCACGGTTGGCACCACCTCATCGCTCAACGCCGGCCGGCCATGCGCGGCGACCTGACGTCGTTCCAGCCAGATGGCCATTACCGCCAGACACAACGCGGCACCGGTGACGGCGGCACCGATGAGCAGCACGTCGTGCAAGCCGGCGACCATGGCGCCAGCCGGGGCCTCGATCACGTCCATCCCCGGGACGCCTCCTACTGCGGCGACGGTCTGCGCAACCCACAGTGCGCCGAGCGTGGCCACACCCACGGTCTGACCCAGCAGGCGGGTCAGACCCATCAAACCGGACGCCACACCCAGGCGCGCCCGCGGGACCGCGCCCATGATGGCGCTGTTGTTTGGCGAGTTGAAGAGTCCGATGCCAATCCCT
>JAYRNS010000294.1:0-6415 GCA_041912075.1 Anaerolineae bacterium | reverse complement strand
TCTCCCAGCCATCGTTCTGGGCCTGGGCACTTCCGCCATATTGGCCCGGCTGACGCGTGCCAGCCTGCTGCAGGTCATCCGTGAGGACTACATTCGCACCGCGCGCGCCAAGGGTCTGCGCGAATCGACGATCACCATCCGGCACGCCCTCAAGAACTCGCTGATTCCAGTGGTGACCATCTACGGTCCGCTGCTGGCAGCCCTGATCACCGGCACGTTCGTCGTCGAAACAATCTTCGGTATTCCCGGTATGGGGCGCTACTTCGTCAACTCGATTACCAACCGCGATTACACGGTCATCATGGGCACCATCCTGCTCTATTCGGTGCTGCTGGTGCTTGCCAACATGTTCGTCGATATTGTGTATGCATTCCTGGATCCACGCATCCGTTTGACTTGAGCTAAGGAGGTCCTATGGCTGTTCAAGCACCGAGCGCACCCAGCCCCACCGCGGTCATCGTGCGCAAACCGACCAACCTGTGGGCGGATGCCTGGAATCGTCTGATTCGCAATCGTGCCGCCATGATCGGGCTGGTCGTGATCATCATGACCCTGTTGATTGCGATCTTTGCACCCGTCATTGCACCCTACAATTACGCCGACACCACACTGACCGACAGCAACGCCGTGCCGCCGTGGCTGGTCGCCGTGTTCCCGCAGATGGCACCGTACGCCAAGATCAGCACCAAATATCTCTTGGGCGCCGACTCGCTGGGACGTGACATCCTCAGCCGCATCATCTACGGGACCCGTATCTCGATGTCAGTGGCCCTGATTGGGCCGTTCATCAGCCTGTTCATCGGTGTGCTGTTTGGCTCGATTTCGGGTTATGTCGGTGGGCGCACGGACAACGCCATGATGCGTTTCGTCGACGTGATGTATGCGTTTCCCAGTCTCCTGTTCATTATTTTGCTGATGACCTTCTTCCGCTCGGAGCCGCCCGTGGAGATAAACACCGCGTGGGACTGGATTCGGGCGACGATGTTTGGCGTCGACCAGATGTTTGGTGGGATGTTCTTCATTTTCATCGGCATCGGTTTCACGGCCTGGGAAACGATGGCCCGGTTGACGCGCGGCCAGGTACTGTCGGTGCGGGAAAAGGAATACATCGAGGCCGCACGCACCATCGGCGCGCGCAACGGGCGCATCATGCAGCGTCACATCCTGCCCAACATTCTGGGTCCGCTGATTGTCGCCGAGACGCTGGCCATCCCGGCCTACATTGCCACCGAGGCCTTTCTGAGCTTTATCGGTATCGGGGTCAAACCGCCGACACCCAGCTGGGGGGCGATGATCTCGGAAGGTGCCAGGGCAGTGCGCACCTACCCCAACCAGGTGCTCTTCCCCGCGCTCGCGCTGGCGATCATCATGTTTGCCTTCAACTTCCTGGGTGACGGTCTGCGCGATGCGCTGGACCCGCGCATGAAGGGAACGAGCTGATTATTCCTGCACCCATGGACCCCCCTTCTTTCCGGTACGGGAGAGAAGGGGGGTTTTTGTTTGGGGGGTGGAGCGGTGCCGTCCGCGAATACGACACGAAGGCCATGCATTACACTCAGTCCCATTTGCCAAGAGTTCACATATGTGTTAACATCATATCATGCGCACGGTGCTTTTCTACCGCTCAAGCAGTGGTTCGTGTCCCGTTGAGACATTCCTGGACTCGTTGTCTGGCAAACAAGCCCAGAAAGTAGTTTGGGTACTTCGGCTGATCGAAGAGTTGCCAACGGTGCCGTCTCAATATTTGCGGAAACTGGTAGACACCGATGACATCTGAGAGGTACGCATCGGATTCGGCAACGACATTTTCCGCCTGCTTGGGTTCTTTGATGGTGGCCAAATGATCGTGCTGACGAATGGTTTTGCCAAGAAGACACAGAAGACACCGCTGCGGGAGATTGAGCTGGCCGAACAGCGCAAACGCGGTTATCTTGCCAGGAAACCATCATGAGTGACTTAACCAACTATATTGAACAGCGCAGCCGTCGCGACCCTGACTTTGGCGAGGACTTTGAGAGAGGTTACACCGACTTCAAAATCGGCGTGATGCTTCGCCGGGCGCGCGAAGCGGCCGGTTTGACCCAAGAGCAGGTGGCGCAACGTCTGGGCACCAAAAAATCCGCTATTTCGCGCATGGAGAACCATGCCGAGGATGTGCGCCTGTCTACGCTGCGTGCCTATGCCCAGGCTGTAGGTGCGCAGCTGCGAATTCAGTTGCTCACGGTTTAGCGAGCAGACAGCTGCGGCCAGGGACAGCGGCACAATAGAAAATAACCTCCAAGGCGCAGGCATGGTGCAAACGTCGCCGGGCTGGTGACAGGCGTGACGCGGCACGGCGTTCGCACCTGGCTTGCGCACTCCAAACTCGGAGGGTACAATAATAGCAGAATCCCGTGCGTGGCGCTGGCTCCTCGGCGCGATGAGTGCCTTATTGTCCATAGGAGGCCCATCATGTCTGCTCAGGGTGCGCGGGGATGGCGCAACTCGTACCTTGCGGTTCTGCTTGTGATCACGATCAACATGGCGATGGCATGTACGACCGTACAGCCGGCTACCGACCCAACTTCCTTCGCCGGCCAGCCTACACCGGCCGGCATCAGCGGTGCGGCCCTGTATGGCCAGCACTGCTCGACCTGCCACGGTGATCGTGGGCAGGGTCTGACGCCGGAATGGCGTGCGACCTGGGTCGAAGGGCACCAAAACTGCTCGGCGCCCAACTGCCACGGGCCTAATCATCCAGCCACCGGCTTCGAGATCAAAAACAACTACGCACCGCTGCTGATCGGACCCGATGCGCTGCACAGCTTTCCGACAGCAGCCGAGCTGGGTGACTACGTCGCCCAGACCATGCCGGTCCCCCGCCCCCCTGATATCCCATCAGCCGACGATCACTGGAAGGTGACCAATTTCCTGCTGTGGACCAATGGCTACATCGACGTGCCGTACGGGGTCAACGAACAGAACGCTAACACTATCAAACTGGATGCACCGGCTTACCCACTGCCGACATTCGAGCCGGTGCCAGCACACTGAACCGACCCCCTTCCATTCAACATTATGTCAAAAAAGATTTCGCCAATTACTGCTCCCATCCACGCAAGCCACGCGGCGATGGTCAATAAACCAAACAAAAACCTGGTATCTCTGATCTGTGTCTTGCTGGCCGGTAGTCTTCTCCTGACCGCTTGTGCGAACCAGTCATCCTCGCCGCGCTTCGCCGGTCAGCCCACGCCTACCGGTGACAGCGGCGCCATGGTGTTTGCCCAGCGTTGTTCCACCTGTCACGCCGATCGCGGCCAGGGCCTGACAGCCGAGTGGCGCGCGACCTGGCCGGCAACGCACCAGAACTGTGCTGCCGCCAAGTGCCACGGACCAAACCATCCCGAGGATGGGTTTGCCCTGCCAAACAACTACGCGCCGGCCTTGATCGGTCCCGCAACCTTGAGCCGCTTCGATAACGCGCTCGCCCTGCACACCTACGTCTCACATGCGATGCCCTGGTCGGCACCGGGCACGATGCCGCCGGATCAGTACGGGAAGGTGGTCAACTTCGTGCTGTGGACCAACGGTTTCATCGACGTACCCTACGGGGTCAACGCGGACAACGCAGCCAGCATCTCGCTCAAGACACGCTCCTATCCGCTGCCCGAATTCACACCCGAAGCTGCCGGCGTCATCCCCATCGAGAAAATGACCATCAACGACATGCCGGCGCCATGAGCGTCGAAACCTGCCTGGCCGCGCTGCGCGATGACGCTGTCTTCATGCGCCAGGTGACCGCCTGGCACGTGTTTCCGCCGCGTCCAGGACGGTACACGCCCTTCCCGGCCGACCTTGATGCACGCCTCACCCACGCCCTGACCGAGCGCGGCATCACGCAGCTTTACACCCACCAGGGTGAAGCGCGTGCTGCCGCCCGCGGGGGCCAGAATCTCGTGGTGGTCACCGCCACGGCGTCCGGCAAAACCCTGTGTTACAACCTGCCGGTACTCGAAACCCTGCTGCACGATCACCAGGCACGCGCACTTTACCTGTTCCCGACCAAGGCGCTGGCGCAGGACCAACTGGCAGAGCTCAACGCCTTGCTTGCCACGATCGACGACCATCGCACCGGTCGCGCAGCGACGGCTGTTCCAATCGCCACCTACGACGGTGACACATCCAAAAGCCAGCGGCGGGCTATTCGGGCCGGTGCACGCATCATCCTCAGCAACCCCGACATGCTGCACACCGGCATCCTGCCGCATCACCCGCAGTGGGCCGCGCTGTTTGCCAATCTACGGTTCGTCATCCTTGACGAGCTTCACACCTACCGCGGGGTCTTTGGCAGCCACGTAGCCAACGTGCTGCGTCGTTTGCAGCGTATCTGTGCTTTCTACGGTGCGCACCCGCAGTTCATCTGCACGTCGGCCACGATTGCCAATCCGCAAACCCTGGCCGAGACACTCCTGGAAGCACCGGTACGGCTGATCGACGACGATGGTGCACCGCGCGGTGCGCGCCACGTGATCCTCTACAACCCACCGCTTATCGATCGCGCCCTGGGTCTGCGCCGTTCCAGCGTCCTGGAGGCCGAGCGCATTGCCGGCACCTGTCTCGAACACCAGGTGCAAACCATCGTGTTTGCGCGCAGCCGGTTGACCACGGAAGTCCTGCTGACCTATCTGCGGCAGCGGCTCCAGCGTATGGCGGGCAAACGCGCCGATCAGGGCGATTCTGACACAGTACGTGGTTACCGCGGTGGTTACCTGCCCCAGCAGCGACGGGACATCGAGGCCGGTCTACGCCGCGGCGAGGTGCGTGCGGTGGTGGCGACCAATGCCCTTGAGCTGGGTGTCGACATTGGCCAGCTCGGTGCCGCGGTACTGACTGGCTTTCCGGGTACCATCGCCAGCACCTGGCAGCAGGCCGGGCGCGCCGGGCGCCGTCAAGGTGTGGCAGTCGCCATCCTGGTAGCGACCGCCGGCGCGCTCGACCAGTATGTGATCACACATCCCCACTACTTTTTCGAACGCACCCCTGAGCACGCCTATGTCGAGCCTGACAACCTGGTCATTCTGAGTAACCACGTCCAGTGTGCAACGTTTGAGCTGCCTTTTGGCACCACGGAAACGTTTGGCAACGTACCCTTCACCCAGGAGCTGCTGCAGATCCTGGCCGAGCAGGGTGTGCTGCACCGCAGCGGCGATACCTGGCACTGGATGAGCCAGGCCTACCCGGCCGAGGCTGTGTCCTTGCGCGCCGCCTCGGTTGATACCGTGACGATCGTGGCACACGGCGGAGCAAGCGGAGACACGACCATATACCAGGCAGACGAGGAAGACGAAACGATCATTGGTGTCCTCGACCGTTTCAGCGCACCGATTTTGCTGCACGAAGGCGCTGTTTACCTGCACGAGGGCCAGAGCTACGAAGTCGTCCAACTGGATTGGCTGGCCGGGCGCGCAGTCGTACGGCCGGTGACGCTGGACTACTACACCGAGGCTGGCAGCACCACAACCGTGCTGGTACGCCAGGAATTGGCGTCTGAGGCAGTGGGTGCCACGATCCGTGGTTACGGCGATGTAGTCGTCACCAGCCAGGCCACCACCTACCGCAAGGTCAAACTTTACACACACGAGAACCTGGGCTGGGGCACGATCGACCTGCCCGAGCAGACGATCGACACGCGGGCCTACTGGCTGAGTTTTCCCGATGCCACGCTGGAGAACCTGCGTGCGCAGGGGTTGTGGCGCAGCGACCCGATCGAGGATTATGGTCCTAACTGGGAGGCGCAGCGTGGCCGGGCACGCGCCAGGGATGGGCACCGCTGCACGGTGTGTAAGGCGCCGGAATTGCCGGGCCGGCAGCACGACGTGCACCACGTCGTGCCATTCCGCACGTTTGATTACGTACCGGGTAAGAACGAGGCCTACCTGGAGGCTAACCGGCTGGAAAACCTGGTTACCCTATGCCGGCCCTGCCACCGGCGCGCGGAAACGGCGGTGCGTATCCGGTCGGGTTTAGCCGGCCTGGCCTATGCACTGGCCAACGTCGCGCCGCTGCATCTCATGTGTGATCCGCGCGATCTGGGCATGACGTACGAGGTGAAGTCGCAGCACAACGGCCTGCCGACGGTGACGCTGTACGACCGGGTGGCGGGTGGGATCGGTTTTGCCGAGCGGTTGTACGAGCTGCACACCGTGCTGCTCGAGGCCACGCGTGATTTGGTGATGGCCTGTGGATGTTTGAGCGGCTGTCCGGCGTGTGTGGGGCCGAGTTTGGAGGTGGAAGCGGCGCTGAATACGCGGGAGTTGACGGTGGCGTTGGTGGAGGTGGCGTTGGGGTAAGGGGATGACTACGACCTTGCGCATGGCGGTTGGAAGTACGAAGCGTTTGGAAACCTCGGCTACTCGGACGAAGCCTGCCTGCGCAG
>JAYRNS010000293.1:0-2236 GCA_041912075.1 Anaerolineae bacterium | reverse complement strand
GGTAGAGCCGTTGACGATGTTCTTCGGGTGAGGATGGTTCAGGCATAGTGCCACGTCCGACGGGTAGGGGTCAAGAATTCAGGTCGTGGGAGCTGGCGCAGCTGCGGCTGACGGCAGGTCGAGCGGGCCAAAAAAGTCTGGCAGAAGCTCACGCACGGTCAGCTGCCGGTGCACCTGCTCGGTATCGGCGATGGTCACGACCATATCCGGGGCAAATTCGACCAGGACCTGACGGCAGGAACCACACGGTGCACCGCCGTTGCCGGTTACTACCGCCAGCATCGTAAACGCGCGATGCCCGGCCGCGACGGCGGACCAGATTGCCACGCGTTCGGCGCACACGGTCGACCCAAACTCGGCATTTTCGACGTTGCAGCCGGTAAACACCGCACCATCGGCCGTGAGCACGGCTGCGCCGACCCGGTAGTGCGAGTACGGGGCGTAGGCGTGTTGGCGGGCGATCCGCGCCAGGTTAACCAGGTCAGCCGGTGTGACGGTCGTTTGTGCCACGGTACCTCCAGAAACGCGTGCGCCGTTGGTCGTCACGACGCGGGGCGGGGCCGGTTGGCGCCCCAGGGTTGGACCAGCGATGGGTCTTCGCTGGGTTCGGCGGCCGGCGCGGTCTCGGATGGTTGTTTGTCGATCCAGGCGCGGACCTGCTCGATCCGATTGCCGTCTACCGAGAGCACCCGCATTGTGACATGGGCAAAACGCACTTCTTCACCCACGTTGGGCACTTTGCCCAGCTGGCTGTAGATGAACCCACCCAGGGTATCGCCCCCCTCGTTAGGCAGCTCGACGTCGAGCAGCTCATTCACCTCATCGAGGCTGAGGCGCGCATTGAACAGGAACTCACCCTCGCCCACCTGCTGCACCTCTGGCTCTTCGCGGTCATACTCGTCCTGGATATCACCCACGATTTCTTCCAGGAGGTCCTCGATCGTCACGACGCCGGCAGTACCGCCGTACTCGTCGACGATGATAGCCATGTGCACCCGTCGCTGCTGCAGTTCGCGCAGCAGTTCGTCAACCGGTTTGGATTCGGGCACGAAGTAGGGTTGGCGGACGATGTTGCGTAACTGAATCTGTGAATGACCGTTGCGAAACACGCGCAGCAGGTCCTTGGCATAGAGCACGCCGACAATGTTATCGACCGAGTCTTCGAAGATCGGGATGCGTGAATGACCGGCCGCCAGAATCACGTCGAGGGCTTCCTGGATATCGGTATCGACATCGAGTGCCACCAGGTCGATGCGCGGCACCATGACTTCACGCACGAGGGTTTTGCCCAGCTCGAAGATCGAGGCGATCATCTCTTTTTCGCCTTCTTCGATCAGGCTTTCGCCTTCACTGACGTTCATGAGAAAGCGCAAACCGTCCTCGCTGAGGAAAATGCTTTCGTCGGCAGCATCGTCTTCGCCCTGGCGGCGCACCTTGCTTGCGATCGTCAGGTGGAGCCAGGTAAAAGGTGTAAACAGCGTAGTCAGCATGCGCAGCGGCACGATGAGGACAAAAGCCACCTTTTCGGGGTTGGCCACCACGAGGGCACGCACGGCGGTCTGTGTCAGCACGAACATCATGGCCAACAGAAACTGCAAGAGAACCACGGTTCCGACACTCAGCGCCTGCTGCACAGCCCAGTAGGTGACAGCCGTCGCCGCGGCGGCAATCGCCAGGACTTTGAGCTGCAGCAGGGTGGTCAAAAAGCGTCCGGGTGTGGTGAGCAGGTCGGCGATACGTTGTGCGGGTGAGATGCCTTCAGCGGTCATCTGTTTGAGGCGGGCCCGGCTAAGGGAAGCCATCGCCATTTCGGCTGCCGCGGCAAATGCGGTCACGAGCAGGGCCAGGGCGACGGTGCCCCAAATAATGAGAGAAGCTACATCCAATGACATAATTTAGTATCGACTAACGAACGGGCACGCCAGAGCCGATTGGGCCGTGGGTACGGTTGGCACACGATCAAAGTGGCCGCATTGTAACACAGGCGCCAGTATTCGGCAATCTATCCTGTTTGCCGGGTAAGATCCGCACAGCGTGGGCCGAATTTGCCGGCAACTCCTATGGCGCGACACCGGTACAAAAAAGAAAAGAGAGCTACGAATAGCTCCCCTGTGTACCGAGAAATGAAAAACTCTGTTGGCAGCGGCCTACTCTTGCGCACAGTCACCCGTGAACTACCATCGGCGCTGAAGGGCTTAACTGCCAGGTTCGGGATGGGACTGGGTGTACCCCCTTC
>JAYRNS010000292.1:0-2415 GCA_041912075.1 Anaerolineae bacterium | reverse complement strand
CCAGCTGCGCACCGCGCGGATCGAGCACCACGTGTACGTTGCCCTCGACGATCCCTGGCGACACGGGGCTGCCCACAATCACCCCATCACCCGCCGCGCCCTGGGCATCCATGCCTTCATAGAACGTCTGCCCATCGCTCAACAGCAGCCGCGGCACCTGCCGGCGCGTCATCTCGCGCACGTAAGCCTCACGACGCTTGGCCACCAATCCCCGCCAGTCGCGCCGCGCACCCGCCGCCAGCTGCTGCAGCTCGGCCAGCTGCAGGAAGAATAGGTCGTCCGGGCGGTCGAACACACCGCGTGCCACCAGCTGGCGTCCGCTGTCCAGCAGCATGTTACGCACCATGCCAAACATGCGCACAATTGTAAACTTCGGCAGCTCGCGCAGCCCAGCCAGGGCACGTACCCGATAGGCAGCGGCGCGCACCACGCGCGCCTTGACCCAACCACCCGGCGTGCCCCGTACACCGCGCACCAGCCGCGCGGTCGCCTCGTCAGCCGCCTGCGCGCCACGGGCAAACACCGCATCCGGTGCCAGGTTGGGATCCGCAATCCGCAGGTAACTCTGAACCACCTGCATGATCTGCGTTGGATCATCCTGCCAGCGCGGGCGGCCAATGTCGATTTCGGCGACGCCGCGTATGCCATAACGCTGCAAAAAGCCGGCCAGGGCTGTCTGCGCCACCGCGGGCAGGTGACCCGCTGCATAGTCAGCGGCCAACTGCGGTGCCTGGTGCGCCTCGAAGTAGGCTGCGGCCGCCGGATCGGCCGCGATGGACCTGGCGATCGACCACAGGGCCAGGTCCATCTCGGTCGTCACGTTGTGCGGCAGGCCGCGGGTAACCGCCAGTGCGTCTTGGACCCCGTTCGGCAGCGACTGTGCAACACTGTAAAGCAGACGCAGTGGAATGACACCCGATGCCACCGCCGGAACCAGGTAGGGGAGAAATAGTACCGGCAGCTGCTCGACCATCCGCTCCAGCACGATGACCCGCGCGCCCAGACTGCTGGCCGCTTCTACCTGCGTTTGAAAACTCGCCAGCAGCGCCTCGGTCTCCTGTTGAATGACGGCCCGCCGTGCATCGGGCTGCGCCAGGTTGAGCATGACATTGCGCAGGACCGGGGCCATGAAACGGATGACGTAGGGCCAGGTGCGCAGCCGAAATCCACGCCCCGTGGTGGCCAGGCGTGGGTCGTCGAACAGTGGCAGCAGCGACTCGCGCGCCCCCGGTTCGATCACCGAGAACACCGGCGCCACCAGGTCGCGGATCATGCCGTTGCGCAGGGCACCACTGATGTTGACAAAGAGACGCTCCGCCGCGGTGTACAACACCGGCTGGTTCTGCGCCGTCAGCCGCTGCCCGAGCCGGTGAGCCGTGTACACGACAAAATTGCGGAAAAAATCGCGACCCAACGGCGTGATCGGGTCCAGCATGCCCTGCACCGCACCGAGCGAGATGAGGGCGCGCAGCGGTTCGGCCGTCAGGTTCTCCGGCAGAGGAAACAGCGAAGTGATCGGGCGCGACTGCAACACGTAGAGCTTGCCCGCGGCCCAAGCCCACTCGATGTCCTGGGGTGTTCCAAATAGTCTGGCAATCTGCTGACCGAGCTGTGCTAGCTCCGGGAGGGTCGCATCGGGCAAAGCCTGGCGGGCCGCAGCATCGGCCGCCACTGTTTGTGTGCCACCACCGGCGGTTCCCACAATGGTCAGCGCCTTGCTGCCCAGCGTCTTGCTGGTAATCGACCCCTGGCGGCCCGTGGAAAAATCAACCACGTAGTGGTCAGGTTCGACCAGCCCGGAAACCAATGCCTCACCCAGGCCAAACGTAGCATCGATCACCGTTTCGGAGCGTTTGCCGGTCAAAGGGTTCGCTGTAAACAGTACCCCAGACACCTCGCTCGGCACCAGCGCCTGCACGACCACGGCCAGCGCCACGCTGGCCTGGTCGATCCCGCTGCGTGCCCGGTAGCCGATGGCGCGCGCTGTCCACAGACTGCTCCAGCAGCGCACGACGGCCTGCACGAGTGCGTCATCACCCATCACATTCAGGTACGTGTCCTGCTGGCCGGCAAAGGAGAGATCGGGCAGGTCTTCGGCCGTAGCCGATGAACGCACCGCCACCGCCAGCTGGCCCAGCTGGTGATAAGCGGTCTTCACGGCACGCACCAGACCGGCGGCCGGTCTGCTGCGTGCAAAACGATAGCGAATCGTATCCGACGCGGCGGCCAGTGCTGCCGGATCATCCGCCGGCAGATTCACCAGGACCGCAGCAATGGCCGTGTCCAGCCGGTTTGCGGCCACGAAGTCCTGGTAAGCCGCCGTCGTCACCACAAACCCGGGCGGCACCGGCAGCCCTGCCCGCACCATACGTGCCAGGTTGGCCCCCTTGCCGCCGGCCGTCGCGAGCGTGAGTT
>JAYRNS010000291.1:0-2523 GCA_041912075.1 Anaerolineae bacterium | reverse complement strand
GTCGATGCGCCAGGGGTGCCGGTTGGCTTCACTGGTGATCGCCAGCTTGCGGTAGATATAGCCCATCTTGTGACGGTACGGCTGCTGCGGATAGCGTTCGGTGTAACGTCTTGCGTCTTCGGGGAACAGCAGGGCGTCGCGTTCGAGACTGGCCTGCAGCGCCGGCGAGATGCCATGACGCGCCGAGACGCTCAGGTGCCCGTGCATGCGGTCGATCGCACCCTGGTAGAGCCGCAGGACGAGCGCCTTGTGCTCGCGCAGGGTTTCTTCGGTAATACTCGTCGTCACGAAGGGATTGCCATCTCTGTCCCCACCAATCCAGCTGCCAAAACGTAGAAACGGCGGCACGCGGAAGGTGTGGTTGGGATAGGCAGCCGCCAGGACCAATTTGAACTCACGATAGAGGTCCGGCACCAGGTCGAACAAGGTATCCTCGAAGTAAAACAGGCCGTTGCGTACCTCGTCCAGGACACCTGGTGCGCGGGCGCGCGTCTCGTCGGTCTGCCAGAGTGAAACGATTTCCTCGCGCAGCTGCTCCAGGGTTCGTGCCGTTTCCTCCGGCGTGAGTGAGGCAAAGTCCAGCTGGTGCAGCTGGATCATAACGCGGTGCAGCTTGGTGACCACCGTGCGGCGCTTGGCTTCGGTTGGGTGCGCGGTGAAGACCGGCATGATAAACAGACGATCGAGGATGGCCTGAACCTCCTCGGCCGTCAACCCTACCTGCCGCCAATCCTGCAAAGCCGCCGCCAGCGACTCATCCATGGGGGTGCCGTCGATGGCCGCTCGCGTGCGACGCTGGCGCAGAACGCGGATGCGCTCCTGTTCTTCGGCCAGGTTGGCCAGCTGCAAAAAGGCGGCAAACGCCTTGACCACGAGCCGCGCCTGGGCCAACGGCAGCGAGCCGACCAGCGCGAGCAGCGTTTGTCCCGCCTCCGTATCGCCGGCACGGTGCGCCTTAGCCAGGCTGCGGATCTGCTCCACCAGGTCGAACGTCGCCTGCCCTTCCTGCTCGATGATCGTCTGACCCAGAAGATCACCGAGCAGGTGAATCTGTTCCGACAGTGCATCACGCGCCATGCTGATCCGATTTTCTCCCCCGACACTGATTTCCACTCAACCGCGCACACTCCCGGATTGCCGTCCACGCAGGTGCCGTCCGCGAATAGGGCCGCGAATACACGAATACGGCAAGTCTACCGATCGCGGCGCCCACCTTGAGCTCAAGCTCAAGGCTGACAGCTCAAGTCCGCTCAAGCGGACTGCGCTTATAATACGGGTCATCTACTTCTTACTCCGTACTCCGTACTCCGTACTCCGTACTCCCTCCCCTACCCCTGCCACTGCGCAGCCACGCGCATCACGTCGACAACATCTACCTCACCATTACCGTCCTGATCGTACGGCGCGGCATAACAGGCATCGCCGGTCACGACCATCCAATGCAGCGCCACCTCCTGTACGTCGGCGAGCGTCACCTGGCAGTCACCGGTGACGTCACCGCTCAGACCATTGGCACACACCTTGACCACGTCGACGTCGTCGATCTGGAAGGTGGTTGGATTGGATGCATTGGTCTGGGCGACGAAGGCGAGCTGGACGGTTTGTCCGGCGTAGGGTTGGGTCAGGGTGTAAACGCTGCGCTGCCAGGTGGTGCTGGCATTGCCGGCGTTGAGCGTCTGCAGTGTCTGGAGAGGCACCGCTGAGGTATTACGAATCTGCACGGCCAGCGTATCGGCGGCCGGATTCAGCTCGCTGGTGCTGATACGCCACCAATAGCTGACGCGCAGGGCCGACAGACCGGCCGGCACGGTCATCGGATGCCAGGCACTCTCCTGGACGCTGTTGGCGCCGCCCAACTGGGCCACCCAGGACCCGCCGTGAGGATTGGCAGCCGCGCTGGTCAACACCGCGCTGCCGACGTTGCTGCTCGTGTGCCAGAAGGGGTTTGGCGGGCTGATTTCGAATCCGGGGTCGCGGATCAGATCGACTGGTGCGCACACCGCGGGGCGTTGGATCAAGTCATGCGGTCCGCGTCCCGGTGGCAGCAGCGCATGGCACACCTGGCACTTGTCAAGCGTGCCGGCATGCCCTTGCAGCGCAATGTTTTGGATGTTATCGTTGGCCTGGATCGTCGGCAGGATGGCATGTGGGCTGCCATGACACGCCTCACAGTACATGCCGCCGTGACCCGTGGAATTGCGATAGAGCGTGTTCGGATTTTCCGCAAACTGGCTGCCGTGGCAGTTGCCGCAGCGTGGCTCGTCGATCCACGGCCGGCGGTTGGGATCGGCGACTTGGGCGGTGCCGCCGTGGCAGTCCATGCAGCGCATGCCCGACGCATACATGACGTCACGCAGGCACTGGGTCACCTGACCGGGGTGGCAGAGGTAACAATCGTTCGTGCCATCGTTGGGATTGACCGGGGTATCGATCCCAGGCGTCACGACCTCGGTGTCCGGTGCATGTTTTTCGTGCATCGCTCGCGACAGGTTTGGCAGCTCCGGATTGCCTGGCAGTCCCAGC
>JAYRNS010000290.1:0-4185 GCA_041912075.1 Anaerolineae bacterium | reverse complement strand
CTGCGTCTCGATGTATTTCACATCGGCGTCCGCCAGACCCAGGGCCTTCGCCGCCTGTTGTGCCCCTTCCCAGGCTGACTGGTTGAAGCTGCGGTCGTTCACCCGACCCACATCGGTCACCAGACCGATCTTCTTCACCTTACCTTCCGGCTGCGCCGGTGCCGTCGTCGGTTCCGGTGCAGTGGTCGCCGTGGCTTCCGGCGCCATCGTCGCTTCGGGTGCCGTCGTCGGTTCCGGTGCCGCGGTCGGCGTCTGCTGACCACCACCGCACGCTGCCAGCATCGACGCCAGCATGATCACGACAACAAACAAGCCAACGATTCGCATGACACGCATTTCGATCTCTCCTCCTTGAGCCAGTTCTTCCTGGCCAGGTCACTCATACAGCCAACCCACATCTTCATGGCCGGCTGCCCCTCTGGAGTTTTGTCGCACATCCGGCGACTGTGCCTTGGCACAGTTTCATTATAAACGAACCGATACGTAAGAGCAAGCGCTTTGCGAAAGCAGCGTGACGACTGCGGGCCATCCGCGAATGCGGTTCACGAATACACGAATCACGCCTCACGTTTTCACGCCTCACGCCTCACGTTTCCACGCCTCACGCCTCACGCTTCCACGCCTCACACCTCACGTTTTCACGCCTCACGCCTCACCCTTTGACGCCCGCCATGAGCAGACCCAAACCCTCGCGCGTGGCCTCGGCGCGGTCGACCGTGTCGATGACGGCGCCCTTGTACATGACGACGATGCGGTCCGACAGCGCCATGATCTCGTCCAGCTCCGAGCTGACCAGCAGCACGGCTGCGCCCTCGTCGCGTTTGGCCACGATCTGGTTGTGAATAAACTCGATCGAGCCCACGTCGATGCCGCGGGTTGGCTGTGCCGCAATCAGCAGCTGCAGCGGCCGGCTAAACTCACGCGCCACGACCATCTTTTGCTGATTGCCGCCCGACAGGCTGCCGGCACTGGTGGCCGGGCTGGGGGTGCGTACGTCGAACTTGCCAATCAGCTCGTTGGCGTGCTGATAGATCGCGGCCTGGTTGACGTTGATCCAGCGCGCAAACGGTGGCCGGAAGTAGGAATTGAGCACCAGGTTGTCGGCCACGCTGTAGGAATCGACCATACCATAGGCGTGCCGGTCTTCGGGCACGTGGCTCACCTGGCCTTCGTCGGTAATCCGCCGCGGAGGTGCATGCGTCATGTCCTTGCTGCCGATCAACACCCGGCCCGATTTGAGCGACCGCAGACCGGTCAGCACCTCGACCAGCTCGGTTTGCCCATTGCCCTGCACGCCGGCCACACCTACGATCTCGCCGGCGTGCACGTCGAGGCTCACGTCGTGCAGCGACATACCGCCAAAATCGCCCTGCGCTGAAATCCCCTGCACATCCAGAATGACGTCACCCGGTTTGGCGAGCTCTTTTTCGACCACCAGGATGACCTCGCGACCCACCATCATGGCCGCCAGGCTGCCCTGCGTCGCCGTCTTGGGATCGGCTTCGCCCACCGTCTTGCCACCACGCAGCACGGTGATGCGGTCGGCCACGCGCAGCACTTCTTTGAGCTTGTGTGTAATGAAGATGATCGATTTGCCCTGCGCCCGCAGCAGTTCCATCACCTCGAACAGACCCTCGATCTCCTGCGGTGTCAGGACCGCCGTCGGTTCGTCCAAGATCAGAATTTCGGCATTGCGGTACAGCGCCTTGACGATCTCCACACGCTGCCGGACACCGACCGGCAGGTCCTCGATAATGGCCGACGGTTCGACGTCGAGATTGTACCGCTGTGACAGGTCCTTGATGCGCTGGGAGACCTGTCTGATGTCCAGGAAACCAAGTTTGGTGCTTTCGCTGCCCAGCATGATATTTTCGGCGACGGTCATGACCGGGACGAGCTGGAAGTGCTGGTGAACCATGCCGATACCGAGGGCGATGGCGTCCTTGGGGTTGTTCATGCGCACGGGATTGCCGTTGACCAGGATTTGGCCTTCGGTTGGGTGATACAGTCCGTAGATGATGTTCATCAGGGTCGATTTACCGGCCCCATTTTCACCCAGCAGCCCCAGGATTTCGCCGTCGTACAGCTTGAAGTTGATGTTACTGTTGGCCACGACACCGGGGAAGATCTTGGTGATTCCGCGCGTCTCCAGGACGGGTGTGCGCGTGTCCTGTCCCTCGCTCATTCGGAACCTCCTTCGGTCTCGTAGACCTTACCGGCCGAGGCGGGCGGCCGCACACGTCCCACGAGCCCGGCCACGGCGATGATCGTCACCACGTAGGGCAGCATGCTGATAAACTGGCGCGGCAGGGTCGTCACCCCGGCCAGCAGCAGCTCGTTCTGCAGCGCCTGCGTATACCCAAACAGCAGCGCCGCCGCCAGGGCACCGAAGGGGTTCCAGTTGCCAAAGATCATCGCGGCCAGGGCGATAAAACCGCGGCCGGCCGTCATGCCCTCCTGAAACTGACCCACCGCCTCCAAGACGAGAAAGGCACCGGCCAGAGCCGCCAGCATGCCACCCAGCATGGTATTGACGTAGCGGTAGCGGTTGACGTTGATACCGACGGTGTCGGCGGCGCGCGGGTGCTCACCGCACGAGCGCGAACGCAGCCCCCACCGTGTGCGAAACAGACCATAATGAACAACCACCACCAGGATCAACGTCAGGTAAGTGATCGGTGGATTGCGGAAGAGCACCGGTCCCAGCACTGGAATGTCGGACAGCAGCGGGATCGGGACCGCACCAAACTTACCTTCGGCAATGGCATTACGATCGAACAGGTAGGCCGTAAAGCCAGAGGCTAACATGATGATGACGGTGCCCGAGATGATCTGGTTCATCCTGAATTTGATGGAGAAGCTGCCGTGCAGCAGCCCCAACAGGGCACCCGTCAGCAAGGCAGCGAAAACGCCAAACAACAGGCTCGCGAGGAGTGGCCAGCTGTTGGTGGCCACCTTGGCCACAAAGGCGAAAAACGCCCCTGCCAGCATCATGCCCTCGATACCGATGTTGATGATGCCGGTGCGCTCGCACAGAATACCGCTCAGGGCCCCCAGAATGAGGGGAATACTGGCGCGCAGCGTAAAGTTGAGCGCACTGATGCCCAGCAAGACCCGCAGCCATTTGTTTTCACCGAGCGGCGTCGCGTTGACGAGGATCGCCATCACCGTGATACCCAGGACAAGCACGCCGGCAATGATCGCGGATCTGCGCATGTTCAAGCTTGACATGTTGGCCTCCTTGCCTTACGTCTTGCCCCAGCCAGCACTGAGCGTCTGGCCAGCGACTTCTTTCTCAGGTGCCCGGATGCGGAAGATCGTACGAATGATCGCCGGTGCGGCTACGAAGGCCAGAATGACGGCCTGGATGACGAGGATGATGTCGGCCGCTACCCCCGACTGGAACTGCATTGTCGCTGCGCCAGCATCCATGGCGCCAAAGAGGAATGCCGCCGCGGCCACCCCAAAGGGGTTGGTTTGTCCGAGCAGTGCCACGGTAATCCCGTCGAAACCCACGCCGCCGCCAAATTCAGGCGCAAATTTGTGATTCAGTCCCAGGGTTTCGATGCCTCCCGCCAGACCGGCCAGACCACCGGCCAGCATCATGGTGAAGATGATCGTCCAGCCCACGCGAATGCCGGCGTATTTGGCGGCCTTGGCGTTTTGGCCTACCGTGCGGATTTCGAAGCCAACGGTGGTCTTGTACAGCAGCCACCACATGATGACGGTGGTGACCAGCGCAATGACCACACCCCAATGCACCCGGTACGGTGCGCCGAAGAGGAGCGGCAGCTGGGCACTTTTGAAGATGTCAGCCGTTTCTGAGATCGCACCGGCGGTACGGTCCCACAGCGGGCCTGGCGTCTGGCCCTGCGTACCGCCGGCGTACACCGTCCAGCCGGCAAACAGACTGGCGATGTAGTTGAGCATGATCGTGGTGATGACTTCGTGGGCGCCCGTAAAAACCTTGAGTGCACCGGGGATGAAACCCCACAGCACGCCGCCCAACACGCCAGCACCCAGCGCCAATGTGACGTGGACGAGGGGCGGCAGCCCTTCGAAGTTGACCCCGACCGCCACCGAAAACACCGAGCCCATCAGAAACTGACCCGACGCGCCAATGTTGAACAGGCCGGCCTTGAAGGCCACCGCGACCGACAGACCGGTGAGCAGCGCGGGCGTCAT
>JAYRNS010000289.1:0-15932 GCA_041912075.1 Anaerolineae bacterium | reverse complement strand
TGTATATCGTGGCCGCCGAAAAACAGGGTTACGACCGCCGCATCTTGCGCGGCACGTTGCAGAACGACATCCTCAAAGAATACATCGCCCAAAAAGAGTTCTTGTTCCCCCCACACGACTCGATGCGTCTGGTGGTGGATACCATCGAATACGGCACGCACCACATGCCCTATTGGAACACCGTCAGCATCTCCGGTTACCATATCCGCGAGGCTGGCAGCACAGCGGTGCAGGAGCTGGCGTTTACTCTGGCCGATGGTTTTGCCTATGTCGATGCCTGCCTGGCGCGTGGGATGCACATCGACGACTTTGCGCCGCGTTTGTCGTTCTTCTTCAATGCGCACAACGACTTCTTCGAGGAAATTGCCAAGTACCGGGCCGGACGCCGCATCTGGGCGCAGCGCCTGCGCGAAAAATACGGGGCACAGGACCCGCGCTCGTGGATGCTGCGTTTCCACACGCAGACCGCCGGTGTCAGTCTGACGGCCCAACAGCCGGAGAACAACATCGTGCGTGTGGCCCTCCAGGCCCTGGCGGCGGTCATTGGTGGCACACAATCGCTGCACACCAACTCGATGGATGAGGCGTTGGCCCTGCCCAGCGCCAAGGCGGTAACGATCGCCCTGCGTACACAGCAGATCATCGCCCACGAGAGCGGCGTCAGCAATACGATCGACCCGCTGGCCGGTTCGTTTTTCGTCGAGGCATTGACCAACGAGATGGAGCAGGAGACGCTCCACTATTTGAGTCAGATCGACGCCTTGGGTGGGGTCATACCGGCCGTGGAAGTTGGATTTATGCAGCGCGAGATTGCCGAGGCCGCTTACCAGTACCAAAAAGAAATCGACACCCAACGCCGCGTCATCGTGGGCATCAACGATTATGTTTCCCCCGAACCGGTGGCCATACCGATTTTGGAGATGGACCCGCAGGGCTACGATCGCCAGGTCAAGCGGCTGCAGCAGGTGCGTCGCGAGCGCGATGCCGCCGCCACCGAGCAAGCCCTGAAACGCCTGGCCGACGCGGCGCGTGATCCGCACACCAATCTGATGGAGCCGATCATCGACGCCGTCAAAGCTTATGCCACCCTGGGCGAGATTTGCGACGTCTTTCGGGCCGAATTTGGCATTTATCACGAACCCGTATTTTTCTAGAAGGAGCGATTACCCAATGAGTGAGCGGAAAATTCGTATCCTGGTGGCCAAGCCGGGGCTGGACGGGCACGATCGGGGCGCCAAGGTGGTGGCACGGGCCTTGCGCGACGCCGGCTTCGAGGTCATCTATACCGGTATCCGCCAAACACCCCAGATGATCGTCGAAGCTGCCCTACAGGAGGACGTCGATGTCGTCGGGCTTTCGATCCTCTCCGGTGCCCACATGGCACTCGCCCCGAAGGTCATGGAAGCACTGCGCGAGAATGGCATGACAGACGTTCTCGTTCTAATTGGTGGCATCATCCCTGACGAAGACGTGGCTGCCCTCCAGGCCATCGGCATCGAGGGCGTTTTCGGGCCTGGCACGTCGACGCAGGAGATCGTCGATTTCATCAACAGCCAGGTCGGCGCCCGCGCCGCCCTCTGAGTGGACTGGACACACCATGAATGAGGCGATTGCCACGCTGGTCGAGCAGCTTCTGGAGGGCAACCGGCGTGCCCTGGCTCGTACCCTGACCGTCGTCGAAACGGGTGGTGCGCCGGCACGTCAGGCGCTGGCGCAGCTGTACGGCTACACCGGCCGGGCCGCGATCATCGGCGTCACAGGGGCACCGGGTACCGGTAAAAGCACGCTGGTCAATGCCCTGGCCAAAGCCTACCGCCAGCAGCAAAAGACCGTCGGTATCGTCGCCGTCGACCCGACCAGCCCATTTTCTGGCGGTGCGCTCCTGGGTGACCGCGTGCGGATGCGCGATCTGAGCGGCGACCCCGGCGTGTTCATCCGCTCGATGGCCACGCGCGGCAGTCTCGGCGGTCTGGCGCGAGCCACGGCTGACGTCATCCTGGTGCTTGATGCTGCCGGCTACGACCGTATCCTGGTCGAGACGGTGGGTGTGGGTCAGGCCGAGGTCGACATCGCCAGCACCGCCCACACCACGATCGTGGTGGAAGCGCCCGGTTTGGGGGACGAGGTCCAGGCCATCAAAGCCGGCGTTCTGGAAATTGCGGATGTTTTTGCCGTCAACAAGGCCGACCGCGAAGGGGTTAATCGCACGGTGACCGCCCTCAAGATGATGCTCGGCATTGCACCCGAAGAAGTGCGCGGCATCTCGCATCATGGCCAGCTGATGAGCATCGACACACCGTCGCTGCCACGTGCGGTCGCCTGGGAACCTCCCATCGTCAAAACGATTGCTTTGCAGGACAGCGGTATTCCCGAATTGATCGAGGCAGTGGAGGACCACCGGGCCTTCTTGCAGCACAGCGGCCTGTTGGGGGCGCGCGAACGCGTGCGTGCGGCCAGTGAACTCGAAAGTATCATCCAGCATCGTCTGCTGGAAATGATGGCCCAACGGGTGCCCGCTGTCGAGCTCGATGCGCTGGTCAACCAGGTGGCGCAGCGTAAGCTCGACCCCTACACGGCGGCTGACCGTCTGTTGGCTGTGGTATGAGTGCCAGGGAGAGTTGTTGACCATGATCATGACCATGTATGGTGAACTGGCGATTTTTACGGGCACCTCCAATCCTGAACTCGCCCACGAAATCAGTTCGTATCTCAACGTGCCGATGGGCGGTGCCGACGTATTTCAATTCCCCAATGGCAACACCTTTTGCCGTCTGCATGAAAGCGTGCGCGGTAAGGACGTTTTTCTCATCCAGCCTACTTCCCAGCCAACCAATGACAGCGTCATGGAGCTGTTGATCTTTATGGACACCCTGCGGCGTGACTCTGCTGGGCGGATCACTGCCGTTATCCCGTATTACGGCTACGGCCGCACTGACAAAAAGGACCAACCGCGCGTGCCCATCACGGCCCGTCTGGTGGCTGACTTGATTTCGGTGGCCGGGGCTGACCGTTTTTTGACCATCGACCTGCATGCCGGCCAGATCCAGGGCTTCTTTACGATTCCGACGGATGAGCTCACCGCGCTGCACCTGTTTGTCGATTATTTCAAGGCGCGTCGCATTCCGAACCTGGTGGTGGTGTCACCCGACATTGGTGCGGTGCGGCGGGCACGCAACTTTGCCCAGCGCATGGATGCGCCGCTGGCGATCATCGAAAAACGACGTGCGACCACGGGTGACCGGACCGAGATGTTCAACGTTATCGGCGATGTCGCCGGCAAGAACGTCATTGTGGTCGACGACGAAATCGACACGGCCGGTACGCTGACCACGGCCGGTAGATTCTTGCGCGAAGAAGGTGCCCAGGATATCTACGCCTGTGCCACCCACGCTGTTCTGTCACCGCCGGCCAGCGAACGGTTGCGGGCCTCGGTGTTCAATGAAGTCGTGGTTACGAACACGGTCAAGATTCCCCCGGCCAAACGCGATGAAAAGCTGCACGTTCTGTCAATTGGTCCCCTGTTGGGCGAAGTCATCCGCCGTATCCACGTTGGCCTGTCAGTAGGTGAGCTGTTCAACGAGTAACCGGGCAGCCATCTCACCCACGCATGGCGTGACATAATCACTGGGGCACAAAGTAGATAGAAACTTTGTGCCTTTGTGCGCTTGGTGGTATATTTTCGTTCCAGAATAAGAGAATGAATGCGCTGTTACACACGACAGCCACGGTTCGCGCGATGATGTGACGTGGATTTGCGCCCGGCGTTGGTTTGCCTTTGTGACACGATTTCGGACAACGCCGTGCCGGTGCAGGGAACTCAGTCGGTGAAATCGCTCCGCTTTCAGCGATCGTAACATCGAGTAACCTGCCTGCACCGGCACCAGCTCCGAGAGGTATTCTGGGTAGACGTCGTGTGTGGTGAAAGGATTGAATCAGGTTCATGTTCAAGAAGTTGATAACGATGGTCGCTGGCGACCCGAATGAAAAAGAAATCCGGCGTCTGCAGCCCCTCATCGATCAGATCAATGCCCTCGAACCGGCCATGCAGCGTTTGAGCAGTGACGAGCTGCGCAACCTGACCGTGACGCTGCGTGCCCGTGTGCTGGCGGTTACGCAACCGCTGGCGGCCGAAGTGGCCGAAGCACGGTATGCGTACGAGACCGAAACCGAACCCTCGGTACAGGCTCGTCTGAAAACCGCCTATGAAGAGATCACCCAAGAAATGAAGGCGGCCGAAGGCAAGGTGCTGGACGAGGTGATACCGGAAGCATTTGCCGCGGTCCGCGAAGCAGCCCGGCGCACGATTGGGCTGCGCCACTACGATGTCCAGCTCATCGGTGGTATCGTGCTGCACCAGGGCAAAATCGCCGAAATGCGCACCGGTGAAGGCAAGACGCTGGTCGCCACACTGCCGCTTTACCTGAACGCACTCGCGGGTCACGGCGCCCACCTGGTCACCCCCAACGATTACCTGTCGAAAATCGGCGTGCAGTGGATGGGGCCGGTGTATTATGCCCTGGGGATGACGGTGGGTGTCATCCAGTCAGCTGCAGCCAACCCCGATTTGGGTTCGTTCGTCTTTGATCCAACTTTCCAGGCGGTGGACGACCGCTACCAGAACCTGCGCCCCGTCAGTCGCCGTGAAGCTTACCAGGCCGATATCACTTACGGCACCAACAACGAATACGGCTTCGACTACCTGCGCGACAACATGATCTTCGAAGAAAACCAGGCCGTGCAGCGTGAGCTGCACTATGCCATCGTCGACGAGGTTGACAACATCCTGATCGACGAAGCGCGCACACCCCTGATCATTTCGGGCACGGCCCAGGAATCGTCCGATCTCTACCGGACCTTTGCCGGCCTGGTGAAACGGCTGCGACCTGACGAAGACTACAAGGTTGAAGAAAAAGACCGGATCGTGACCCTGACCGACGATGGCATCGCCAAGATCGAGAGCATGCTGGGTATTCAAAACCTGTACGACCAGGAAAACTTCGAAAAGACCCCCTATCTGGATAATGCGCTGCGTGCCCACGTACTGTACCATCTTGACCGTGACTACATCGTCAAAGATGGTGAAGTGATTATCGTCGACGAGTTCACGGGTCGTTTGATGTTTGGCCGGCGTTTTTCGGAAGGTTTGCACCAGGCGATCGAAGCCAAAGAGGGGGTGCGCGTCCAGCGCGAGAGCCTGACCCTGGCCACGATCACGTTCCAGAACTTCTTTCGCATGTATTACAAGCTGGCCGGTATGACCGGGACGGCGGCCACCGAGGCCGAGGAGTTCGCCAAGATCTACAAACTGGACGTGACCGTCATTCCAACCAATATCGAATACCGTGCAGCACGTGGTGAGCTGACGACCGTCACCGAGCGGCAGGATGGCACCGACGTCACGATCTACCGGGGTGCCAACGACGAACGCTTTTTCCGGCGCACCGATTACCCGGACTCGGTCTACAAGACACAGGAGGCCAAGTTCAAAGCGGTCGTGGACGAAGTGGCGGCGATGCAAAAACTGGGGCGTCCCGTCCTGGTGGGCACCGTGGCCATCGAAACGTCCGAAATGTTGTCCAAGCTGCTGAATCGACGCGGCGTGACGCACTCGGTGCTCAACGCCAAACAGCACGAACGTGAGGCGATCATCATCGCACAGGCCGGTCGCCCTGGCACGGTGACCATTGCCACGAACATGGCCGGCCGCGGCGTCGACATCTTGTTGGGCGGCAACGCTGAAGGTATGGCACGCGACCGGCTGCGCAAGGACGGGCATGATCTGACCAGTCTGCCCGAAGGTGTCTGGGAAACCGCTTATGCGGCGGCCGAGGCCGAAGTAAAGCGTGACCGCAAACACGTATGGGACATGGGCGGGCTGCACGTGGTTGGCACCGAGCGGCATGAGGCGCGACGCATCGATAACCAGCTGCGCGGGCGCGCCGCCCGTCAGGGTGACCCGGGTTCGTCGCGCTTTTTCCTGTCGCTGTCTGACGACCTGATGCGCCGGTTTGGTGGCGAAAACATTGCCGGCATCATGAACCGCCTCGGTGTGGATGACGACGTGCCCATCGAGCACGGCATGGTCAGCAAGTCGATCGCCAACGCCCAGACGCGTGTGGAAGGCTACAACTTCGACATCCGCAAGCACGTGCTCGAATATGACGACGTGGTCAACAAACAGCGCGAGATCATCTACGCCCAGCGGCGCCAGATCCTGACCCGACCCAGTATGCGGCCCACCGTGCAAGCCATGGTGGACGACGAGCTGGGTGAACTCGTCAAGACCTTCACCGCCGGGTCTGACTCGCACGAGTGGGACCTGGATGCACTGCATGCGGCGGTATTGGGCATCCTTCCCCTGCCGGCCGACGTGACGGGTGACCGCTGGCAGGGTCTTACGCCAGATCAGATTCACGATGACCTGGTGGAGCTGGCGGAGCAGCTGTACGACGCCAAAGAGGCGGCGGTCGGCCCCGAGATGATGCGTGAGCTCGAACGGCGTATCATGCTGATGGTGGTAGATCACCGCTGGCAGCGTCACCTCACCGATCTGGATCAGCTGCGCGAAGGTATCGGGTTACGGGCCTTGGCGCAGGTCGAACCCCTGGTGGCCTACAAAAAAGAGGCCTTCGACATGTACCAGGAGTTGATGGCCGCGATCCAAAAAGACATTTCACTCTACATCTATCACGCCCGAATCCAAACCGAGCCGGCCCGGCCAGTAGCGGCGGTGCAGACCAACCGGCAGGATGGGGGTGAATCGCGCACCGTGCGCCGTGCCGGTGCCACCCTGGGACGCAACGACCCGTGCTGGTGTGGCAGTGGTAAGAAGTACAAACACTGTCACATGCGCGAGGACCAAAAGACTGGCGGTCCGCAGCCAGCCCCCGCGGCTGCCGCCAGCCAACCGGCCGCCCGCCGGCGCTGATCGACCACAGAGAGCGCACAGAACATAGAAACACCATGCAGTTTCTGTGTTCCGTGCGCTCGACAATTGCGTAACTTCGTTTCTACCGGTCCCCAACCCCCAACCCCTGATCCCCAACCCCCAACCCCTATTCACCCACCCCAATCCAAAATCCAAAATCGCAAATCCAAAATCGAAAACTCCGTTTTGCGCGTTATCCCTGAATCATTTATAATAGCACCACCCACCAAGGAGGAGTAAGCAGCTACTAATGGAAAACCGCGATGTTACGCCCGCCCTGACCGTTGAACAGGAGGTGTCTGAGGTCGAAGCTGTCAATCCCATGGCCGAGTTGATGGACCAGTCGTTTGCCTTCGAGCCCATCGAGACTGGTGAAGTACGCAAAGGCACGATTGTCAGTGTACGACCGACCGAGATTCTGGTCGACATCGGCGCCAAGTCGGAAGGCATCATTTCCGACCGTGAATTCGAACGCATCGGCAAAGAAGCCCAAACCCGCTTCCAGGTCGGCGACGAGATCCTCGTCTACGTCGTGCGCCCGGAGGACGAAGAGGGTCACGTGGTATTGTCGTTCCACCGCGCTCAGCAGGAACGCGACTGGCAGCGCGCCGAAGAGCTTCTGCAAAGCCAGGACATTTTCGAAGCGCCGGTGACCGGTTACAACCGCGGCGGTGTGACCGTCCGCCTGGGACGTGTGCGTGGTTTTGTGCCGGCCTCACAGCTGGTCACACTGCCACCACCCAGCAAGGACAACTCGCCCGAGGGTGCGGATGCCCGCTGGGCGGAGCTGGTTGGTGCCAAACTGCGCCTCAAGGTCGTCGAGCTGGATCAGAAACGCAACCGTCTGATCTTGTCCGAACGACTGGCGACGCGCGACTGGCGCAAACAGGCCAAGGACCGGCTGCTCAACGAGCTCAAGAAGGGCGATACGGTCAGTGGTGTCGTCACCAGCCTGTCCGATTTTGGTGCCTTCATCGACCTGGGCGGGGCGGATGGTCTGGTTCATCTGTCCGAAATTTCCTGGGGTCACATCGACCATCCCAAGGACGTGCTGCGCGTTGGCCAGAAAGTCGATGCCTACGTGCTCAACGTCGACACCGAACGCCGCCGCATCGGTCTGAGCCTGCGTCGTCTCCAGCCTGAGCCGTGGAGTATCGTGCACGAGCGATACGCGGTGGGCCAGATCGTGGAAGGCACGATCACCCGCCTGACCAACTTTGGCGCTTTTGCCCGGTTGGACGACGGTATCGAAGGTCTCATTCATTTATCCGAGCTTTCGCCCAAGCGTATCAGTCACGCGCGCGAAGTTGTGCGTGAGGGTCAGCGGCTCAAGCTGCGTGTCATCCGTATCGACCCGCAGCGCAAGCGGATTGGCCTGAGCCTGCGCCAGGTTCCCGAAGAGGAGTATGCTGAGGTCGACTGGCGCGAGCAGCTGGTCGATGCACAGGCCATTGCCGAAGAACTCGACGACGATTTCGAAGACAGCGTTACGACCGCTGAGGGGATCGATGTGGTCGAGGACGTCGTCTATGACGATGAGGGCGACGAAGAAACCCTGGATTGACCTGAATCGTGATCTGGCAGAGTCGGCACCCCGTGGGTTTGCTTCAGGCGCCGCGCGTGCCGACTCTGTTTTTTCACGGCAAAATTGCAACGGGTAGATATTACTGAACTGCCGAGCATCATATGGTATCGTACCGGTGTCGGTGATAACGTTCCGACCGAGACTGGTTTATCCAACAGTCTATCCGAAAACCGGCCGAGGAACTTCCTGGCCCGGGTGATCCCAGGGTTTTCGGATAGACTGCAAATGCTCCGGTTCCCTGCACCCATCGTCCCAGCGGCGCGGCGGAGCGAGACTGGAATCCTTACGAAGGATCGTACACATGTCTGACAAATTCGACCGTTTCACCAAACGTGCACGCCGGGTGCTGCAGCTGGCCCAAGAAGAGGCACAGCGCCTGAACCACAATTACATTGGGACCGAACACCTGTTGTTGGGCCTCGTGCGTGAAGAAAACGGGGTCGCGGTCAAGGTGCTGCAGGAATTAGGCGTGGAAGCGTCGCAGGTTATCCGTGCTGTCGAGCGCACCGTGGGTCGCGGTGAACGGGTACCTTTCGGAAAACCGAGCCTGGCACCGCGTACCAAACGTGTCATCGAGTTGGCGGTCGACGAAGCCCGGTTGATGGGGCATCATTACATTGGCACCGAACATCTGCTGCTTGGGCTCGTGCGTGAAGGGGACGGGATCGCCGTCAACGTGCTGCGCAGCCTGGGTGTCAGTCTGGACAAGGTACGCACGCAAACGGCGCGCAGTATCTTGCAGAGCCAGACACAACTCACCAAAGAAAAACCAAAGACCGAACGTAAGACCCCGATGATGGATCAGTTGGGTCTCGATCTGACGGCCCAGGCCGAAGAGGGCAAGCTGGACCCGGTCATCGGACGCGAAAAAGAGATCGAGCGCGTGATCCAGATCCTCTCGCGCCGGACCAAGAATAACCCAGCGCTGATTGGCGAGCCTGGCGTCGGCAAAACCGCCATCGTCGAAGGGCTGGCCCAGCGTATCATCATGGGCAACGTGCCCGAACCCCTGCTCAACAAACGGGTGCTGATGCTCGATGTAGGCTCCCTGGTTGCCGGCACGATGTACCGCGGGCAGTTCGAAGAGCGCCTGAAAAAAGTCATCGACGAGATCAAAGCCACCAGCAGCATTCTTTTCATCGACGAAGTGCACATGCTGGTGGGTGCGGGTGCGGCCGGCAGTGCGGTCGATGCCGCCAACATCCTGAAACCGGCCCTCTCGCGCGGCGAGCTGCAGTGCATCGGCGCGACGACGTTGGACGAATACCGCAAACACATCGAAGGTGACGCCGCCTTGGAACGGCGCTTCCAGCCCGTACAGGTGGTCGAGCCGTCGATCGACGAGACGATCGAGATACTGCGCGGGATCAAGGATGCTTATGAAGAGCATCATAAGCTGGCGATATCGGAAGATGCCATCTTCGCGGCCGCCACACTGTCGGCACGTTACGTGCCCGATCGTTTCTTGCCGGACAAGGCCATTGACCTGATCGACGAAGCATCGAGCCGCGTGCGGATGTACAAAGCACCGTATGCGCGCAGTCTGCGCGACACCTTTGCCAATTTGCGCAACCTGCAAAAGGAAAAAGAAGAAGCCCTCAATACGCAGCGTTATGATGATGCCATCGACCTGCGCTACCGGGAAGTCGAGCTGGAGCACGAGCTCGAGCAGATGCGCATGGGATGGGAATCAGTCGGGAATCGACCCTCGGTCAGCGCCGACGATATTGCCGAAGTGGTGGCGATGTGGACCGGCATCCCGGTGACACGTATCGCCGGCGAAGAATCGGCCCGTCTGCTGGAAATGGAAAAAGCCCTCCACCAACGCGTGGTTGGTCAGACCGAGCCAGTCAATGCCGTCGCCAAGGCCGTGCGCCGGGCGCGTGCTGGTCTCAAGGACCCCAAACGTCCGATTGCCACCTTCATTTTTCTGGGGCCGACTGGTGTCGGTAAGACGCAGCTGGCCAAAACACTGGCGGAGTTTCTGTTTGGCAGCGAAGAAGCACTCATCAAGATCGACATGAGTGAATTCATGGAGCGGCACAACGTCAGCCGCCTGGTGGGTGCGCCGCCCGGATACATTGGCTACGAGGAGGGTGGCCAGCTCACCGAAGCGGTGCGCCGGCGCCCCTATTCGGTGGTGCTCCTGGACGAAGTCGAAAAGGCGCACCCCGAAGTCTTCAACATGCTCCTGCAGATTATGGAAGATGGGCACCTGTCGGATGCCAAAGGCCGGCGGGTCGATTTCCGCAACACCATCATCATCATGACGTCCAACGTGGGTGCGCAGCTGATCAAACGGGCCACCAGCCTTGGCTTCGTGGCCAATCGTGACGAAGCCAAGCTGCAAGACGACGAATACAAGGCGATGAAGGACCGGGTTATGGAAGCGCTGAAGAAGACCTTCCGGCCCGAATTTCTCAACCGTCTCGACGGCGTCATGGTCTTTCGCGCCCTGACCAAAGAACAGATTACCGACATCGTCGATCTGGAGCTGAAGCGGGTGCACCAGCAGCTGCGGGAACACACCGTCACCTTGCAGGTCACGCAGGCGGCCAAAGAGCACATCGCCCACATCGGTTACGATCCCGATTTTGGCGCGCGGCCCCTGCGACGTGCGATCCAGAATATGGTGGATGACCCACTGAGCGAGGGTATGCTGGCCGGACGATTTGCCCCAGGTGACACCGTGGTGGCCGATGTGATTGGCGATTCACAGGAAATCACCTTGACCGTGGTGGCCAGCGCACCACCCACTTCGGACATTGTGGACCAACTCGTGGCACCCGAGCTCTTCGAACCGGTGCTCGAATAAGTATGATTTGACAACTACATATTTGTCATGGGGAGCTGGGTGAACCCGGCTGAGAGGAAGCCTACGGGCGTCGTACTGGCGACACCCACTGGCTTCGACCCCTTGAACCTGATCGGATAATGCCGGCGCAGGGATAGAGCGATGTTTTGGGAGAGGCTACTTCACCTGGGTGGGGTAGCCTTTTTTCGTTGGGGAGGACAATGCGTGCCATCATTGTAGCAGGCAGCCCGGAGGCGCAGCTACCTGTCAACATTCGGCCAGCGGACGGTGACTTACTGGTCGCGGTCGACCTCGGCGGCAGTCACTGCCTGCGTTGGGGTTGGCAGCCGGCCGTCGTGATTGGTGATCTCGACTCGCTGCCGGCCAGCGACGAGGCTGTCCTGCGGGCCATGGGCTGCCGGTTCATCACGGTCCCGGTGCGTAAGGACGAGACCGACCTGGAGCTGGCACTGGACCATGCCGTACAGGCTGGTGCGTCCGAGATTGTGATCGTGGCGGCTTGGGGTGGGCGCATCGACCAGAGCCTGGCCAACGTATTGCTGCTGACCCGACCCACCCTGACCGGTCGGGACGTGCGCCTGGTGGAAGGACGGCAGACGGTGCGTCTGGCGCAGCCCGGGCGGCCGGCGTGGATCGAGGGCCTGCCGGGTGACGTGCTGTCGTTGGTGCCGGTCGGGGGAGACGCCGATGGGGTTGAGGTGGACGACGTCGAGTGGCCGCTGCATGGTGAGTCGCTGGCGTTGGGGGTGACGCGCGGGGTGAGTAACGTGTTGACCGGTCGTGCGGTTCGCGTGCGAGTTCGGAGCGGTATGTTGGTGGTAACACATGACGCATGCCCGTCTGGCGTCCAGCCTGGCGTTCAAACACCAGGCTGATAGCTGAAGTCCGCTCAAGCGGACCAGGGGAGGACGTGGCGCACGCCCGCCTGGCGTTCAAACGCCCGGCTGACAGCTGAAGTCCGCTCAAGCGGACTGAACGAATGGAGGAGTCACATGGGCACAATTCATCGGTTTTTGGGCGTAATCGTCGTGGTGAGTGTGCTGCTGGTGGCCTGCGTGCCGGCGACGCCCGCGGCACCACGGCGCACGTTGACCGTCATGACCCACGATAGTTTCGCGGCCAGTGAGGCGGTGATCGAGCAGTTCGAGCAGCAGCACAACGTCGACGTGCAGTTTATCAAGGCGAGCGATGCGGGCAGTGCGCTCAACCAGGCCATTCTGAGCAAGGACAACCCGCTGGCCGACGTGTTCTTTGGTGTCGACAATACGTTTCTCAGCCGGGCGCTGGATGCCGGCATCTTCGAGCCATATGCGGCACCGGCCCTGGCCGACGTCCCGGCCGACCTGCAGCTAGACCCGGATCAGCGGCTGCTGCCGGTCGATTACGGTTACGTCTGTCTCAATTACGATAAAGAATACTTTGCCGGCAAGAACCTGCCAGTTCCGCAGACGCTGGAGGACCTGGCCAAACCCGAATACCGGGGACTGCTGGTCGTGGAGAATCCAGCCACATCCTCGCCTGGTTTGGCCTTCCTCATCGCCAGCGTGGCGCACTTTGGGGAAGACAAGTACCTGGACTGGTGGAAAGCCCTGCGTGCCAACGATGTGCTGGTGAGCGACGGCTGGGAGGATGCCTACTACAACCAGTTCTCGGGCAGCAGCGGCCAGGGGCCACGCCCGCTCGTGGTGAGTTACGCCACCAGCCCGGCGGCCGAGGTCTATTTCAGCGAGGGCAAACTGACCGAACCGCCGACGGGCAACATCTTGCCGGAAGGTGCCTGTTTCCGCCAGATCGAATTTGCCGGCATCCTGCGCGGTACGGCGCAGCGCGAGCTGGCCCAGCAGTGGGTCGATTTTATGCTCAGCCCAACCTTCCAGGAAGACGTACCACTCCAGATGTTTGTCTACCCGGCCAATCGCCAGGCCAAACTGCCCGCACTGTTCCAGCAGTATGCGGCGGTCCCCCAGCAGCCGGCGCAGATCGAGCCAGCCACCATCGCGCAGCGGCGCGAGGCCTGGATCGATGCGTGGACGACGGCGGTGCTGCGCTGAGATCGTGACATGACATCGCATGCGCTGCGCCGGGCTACGACGCTGCTGTTCCTGCTGCCGGTTGCGTTCTTGGGTCTGTTTTTTGTCTACCCGCTGCTGGCCATCCTACGGGTGAGCCTGGCACCAGACGGCGTCCTGGACCTGGCGCCTTTTGCCGCCATGCTGCGGCAGCCGTATTACGGCCAGCTCCTGTGGTTTACGACCTGGCAGGCGGTGGTATCGACCCTACTGACACTCGTGCCCGGGCTGCCGGCGGCCTCCGTGTTCGCGCGCTTTACTTTCCCCGGCAAATCGGTCGTGCGCGCCTTGAGCACGATCCCGTTTGTCATGCCCACGGTGGTCGTAGCCGCGGCTTTCACCGCCCTGATGGGTCCACGCGGCGAACTCAACCTGTGGCTGATGCGTACATTCAGCCTGGAAACACCGCCGGTCCGCCTGGAGCATACGATCTGGATGATTCTGCTGGCGCACGTGTTCTATAACACAACGGTCATCATGCGTCTGGTGGGTGGGTTTTGGGCCAATCTGGATCCGCGGCTGGAAGAGGCTGCCGCGGTGCTGGGTGCCAGCCGCTGGCAGGTGCTGCGCAGTGTCACGTTCCCACTGCTGCGGCCCTCGATCCTGGCGGCATCCCTGCTCGTCTTTCTCTTCTGTTTCACCAGCTTCGGGGTGATCCTCATCCTGGGCGGGCCGCGTTTCGCCACGTTGGAGGTCGAAATCTACCGTCAGGCGGTCAACCTGTTTCGACTGCCCATGGCCGCAGCGCTCGCGCTCTTGCAGATGCTGCTGACTTTCGTCGTGATGGCAGTTTACACCCGACTGCAGGCGCGCTCGTCGGTGCTGCTGCACTTTCGTCCGCAGGCGGCCGTGCAGCGTCCACCGGCCAATTGGGCGCAGCGTCTGCTGGTATATTGCACCGTGTTGGCCCTGGTGGCGCTGCTGGTGACGCCGCTGCTGGCGCTGGTCGTGCGTTCGCTGGCGACCGCGGATGGCTGGGGGTTGGCCTACTATCAGGAGCTGTTCGTCAACCGGCGGCAGTCGATCCTGTTCGTGCCGCCGGTCACGGCCTTGGGTAATTCGGTGGCGTTTGCGACGGCGACGATGGTCCTGGCGCTGCTGCTGGGTGTACTGAGTGCGTACCTGATTGCCCGGCCGCGCAGCCGGCTGAGTGCGCTGCTCGACCCGCTCTTCATGCTGCCGCTGGGTACCTCGGCGGTGACGTTGGGGCTGGGCTTTATCATCGCCCTCGACCAGCCCCCGCTGAACCTGCGGGCGTCACCGCTGCTGATCCCAATTGCGCATACGCTGGTGGCGCTGCCGTTTGTGATCCGGGGTCTGCTGCCGGTTTTGCGTGGGCTCAACCCGCACCTGCGTGAGGCAGCCGCCGTGCACGGCGCGTCGCCGCTGCGGGCGTGGCGGGCGGTCGATCTGCCGATGATCTTTCCCGCCCTGCTGGTGGGGGCCATTTTTGCCTTTACCGTCTCGATGGGCGAGTTTGGCGCCACGGTGCTGATTGCTCGCCCGCAGACGCCGACCCTGCCGCTGGCCATTTACCGTTTTCTCGGCCAGCCCGGTCCGTTGAATTATGGCCAGGCTCTCGCGGCCAGCACGCTGCTCATGCTGGTGTGCGCGGTGGCCTTCGTGCTGCTGGAAAAGTTCCGTTATCAAGATATCGGTGAATTCTGAGCATGCCATAGGACAACCGACCATGACGATGGATGCCCTGCAGGTGACGCACGTCTCCAAGAGCTTGAACCAGATGCCGGTGCTGCGCGACGTGTCGCTCGGTGTGCCCGACAGCGCCATTGCCTGCCTGTTAGGTCCGAGCGGCTGCGGCAAAACGACGCTGCTGCGCATCGTGGCAGGTCTGCTCGTGCCGGACAGCGGTCGTGTGGTCTTCGGCGGCGTAGACGTGACCCAGGTTCCCGTTCATCTGCGCGGCTTCGGCTTGATGTTCCAGGATTTTGCGCTTTTTCCACACCGCAACGTCTGGGACAACGTGGCCTTTGGGCTGCGTATGCAGCGTCTACCGGCCGCGGTGGTGCGGCAGCGGGTCCAGGAAATGCTCGAGCTGGTCGATCTGGCGGCCTATGGTCAGCGGCGCGTGTACGAACTGTCGGGTGGGGAGCAGCAGCGAGTGGCGCTGGCGCGCAGCCTGGCCCCGCACCCGCGCCTGCTGATGCTGGACGAGCCGCTCGGTTCGCTCGACCGCACGCTGCGGGACGAGCTGATGAACGAGCTGCGGCGGATTCTGAAACAGATCGGTCTGGCCGCGCTGTACGTCACGCACGACCAGCAGGAAGCCTTTGCCGTCGCCGACCAGGTCCTGGTCATGAACCAGGGGCAGATCGTCCAGCGCGGCACACCGGAGGAGGTTTACGGGCAGCCAGGCAGCCGTTTCGTGGCCGAATTCCTGGGTTTGAGCAACCTGGTTGTGGGTGAGGTGGTCACATCCAACCCCGACCTGGTCATTGCGACGGTGCTGGGCAAGCTTGTGCTGCCGTCATGGTCTACGACGCCACCAGGTCAAGGGATGAACGTCACGGTGTTGAT
>JAYRNS010000288.1:0-2252 GCA_041912075.1 Anaerolineae bacterium | reverse complement strand
GGCGAAACACCACCCTTTGCCGACGGGATGATTGCCGCTGTGGCCAGGACTCACCACCTGGTGCTGGTCACGTTCAACCTCGACGACTACCCTGCCTTCCAACAACTGCATCTGACCGATTGGCAGGCGTGAGTGGCGCAGGTTTGTCTGCTATCGGTATCGGATATATAATTGATCAGTACACCCGATATCGATAGGAGATAGCATCTATGCTCGAGCCTCGCCTTCTCGCACGTTTGAGCCGCAAAAAGGAACTGCTTGACGCGCTGCGGCCGTTGCCGGTAACCGCTGTGCGTCGTCTGCAGGAACAGCTCATGGTCGAATGGATCTACCACTCGAACGCGATCGAAGGCAGTACGTTGACGCTGCGCGAGACGCAATTGATCCTGGAAACCGGGCTCACGATCGGCGGCAAGACCCTGCGTGAGCATTTCGAGGTCATCAACCACCGCGAAGCGATCGAGTACGTGGAAGCATTGGCCGCGGGTGATGAGCCGATCAACGCGTTTCATGTTCGCCAGGTCCATCAGTTGGTTCTCACCCGTATCGATGATGCCAATGCTGGCCAATATCGCAGCCTACCCGTGCGTATTGCTGGCGCACGTCACCAACCGCCGGAGAGTTGGGAAATCCCAGCGCTGATGACCGGATGGACGGATTGGTTGAATAATGAGGCTGCTGCTTTGCATCCAGTCGAGCGCGCTGCCCTGGCACACCATCGCCTGGTGTCCATTCATCCCTTCATCGATGGCAATGGACGTACAGCGCGCCTGATCATGAACCTGCTGCTTCTACGCGAGGGGTATCCGCCCACCATCATCTTGCGTGAGAACCGGGCGCAGTACTACCGCGTGCTGGCCGAGGCGGATCGTCAGCGTGAATCACCGATTGTCAACTTTGTCGGGCGCGCGGTCGAGCGCAGCCTGACTCTGTTTCTCGAGGCGTGCTCACCGCAGAGTCGCGCGCCTGACGCTGACGAAAAATGGATTCCGCTGCGTGAGGCCGCAGTCGGAACGCCGTACAGCCAGGAATACCTCAGTCTGTTGGCTCGCACTGGCCGGTTGGAGGCCGACAAACGCGGCAAAACCTGGTACACGACACAGGGCGCTATCGAGACCTACCGGCGATCGCTTAGCACCTGATTTGGCGTAGTGCCAGAAAGCGATACCCATGCCTGCTTCGGCGGCATCGACTCTCAAACCACGCCAATCAACTCTGTTGTCAGCACCTCACTACCGCGCATGCCGCTCGATAACCTCGATGGCGCGGGCAATTCCATCCTCGGCACGTATCTTTTCGCCCAGCGCGGCCGCGCGGACACGCAGTGCAGTATCTGTCACCGCGACCTGAATCGCTTCCGCCAGTTTCTCAGCGGTGAGCTGTTTGATACGCCGCACGCGTAGCCCAACACCCAGCGTCACGGCCAGCTCGGCCCACACAGGCTGGTCATTGCTGGCAAAGGGTGAAATGATGCTCGGTACACCGGCGCGCAGGCCGGCGGCCATGGTGCCGGCACCGCCGTGATGCACCACGGCCGCCAGGCGCGGAAACAGCCACGGATGCGGCACATCGTCAACCACGAAGACGTTGGGCAGTGTGCCCTGACGCGTGGGACCGCCCCACCCCGTCGCCAGCACACCCCGCTGGCCGCTTAGCTCCAGAGCACGCAGCGCAAGGCGTATCTGATGTTCGGGGTCTTGCTGGCTCATACTGCCAAAGCCGAGGTAGACCGGTGGTGGACCGCTGTCCAAAAAACGCAGCAGTTCGGCATCGGGCACCCAATCCGGTGGCGCTTCCAAGAACCAATAGCCCGTGATGTGCTGGTCACCATCCCAATCCGCCGGCCGGGGAATGACGTGAGCGCTGAAGCCATAGACCCAGGGCGTGCCCAAGCTGCGGGCATACGCCAACTGCTCAGCATACGAGCGCCACGGCCGCAGGCCCAGCTTCTGGCGCAGGTGCTTCGTCATGGGGCCTCCCATGGCACTCCACAACACGCGGTGCATCAGTTTGTGCGTCAGGACGTTATAACTGCCGCCCAATGAGAAACGCAGCGGACCCAAAAAGAGCGATGGGAAGGCGCGCGTGGGCACAAAAGGAACAGGCGACGCAAGAACTGCCGGTAAACCCCGCTGACTGGTCGCTTCCAGGGCCCCACTACCCGTGGGGCTCTGGATAACCAGATCGGCATCCTGGATTGCGTTCCACACCGCGTCCTGCGCCTCGGTGCTCTGGCGCATGGCGTCGCGCAT
>JAYRNS010000287.1:0-10443 GCA_041912075.1 Anaerolineae bacterium | reverse complement strand
GGGCCGGCTCGCTGAGCCGGCCCTTTCGTTATGTGCCAGATTTACTTGGAGGCGGCAGCGTAGCGCCGCGCCACTTCGTCCCAGTTGACCACGTTCCACCAGTTGGCGATGTAGTCGGGCCGGCGGTTCTGATATTTCAGATAATAGGCGTGTTCCCACACGTCCAGTCCCAGGATTGGCGTGTGCCCGTCCATGTAGGGGCTGTCCTGGTTGGCGGAGCTGTATAGATCGAGCTTGCCACCATCTTTGACCACCAGCCAGGCCCAACCGCTGCCAAAGCGTGTGACACCGGCATTGCTGAACTTGGCCTTGAAGTCATCGAAGCTGCCGAAGGTGCTGCTGATAGCATCGCCCAGGGTGCCGCTGGGTGCACCACCCTTGTTGGGGCCCATAACTTCCCAGAAGAGCGTGTGGTTGGCATGGCCGCCACCGTTGTTGCGTACCGCCGTGCGGATCGCTTCGGGCACGCGGTTGATGCCGCGCAGGAGTTCTTCCACGGGCAGGTTGGCCAGCTCGGGTGCACTCTCCAGTGCTTTGTTGACGTTGGTGATGTAGGCGGCGTGGTGTTTGCCGTGGTGAATCTGCATCGTCATTTCGTCGATGAACGGTTCAAGCGCGTTGTGCGCATACGGTAGATCAGGTAATGTGTAAGCCATGATGTTCTCCTTTATTTTTCACTCAATGCTGCTTGCCGGTTTGTCTCATGACACACGCCGGTCCACGTCACGGTAGTGGACACCTCGCGTTGGTGCAGGGGACATGCTCGGCCGGCAGGTCATCCGCCAGCGAGCCAGGACCGGCGCCGGGGAGGCACCCGGTGTCGAGCGTAGACATTGTATCCCAAGCGGCCGATTTGTCAACTTTAGCAACAAGAGTGTTGCTAAAGTAACCGGGTCTTTTGCGCAGTAGTACGAGTACCGTCCTACTCGTACTCGTACTCGTACTCGATCGTTGCCGCAGATCTGAGGTGTAGTGGGTCACTTGCCACGACTGTCGCCATGGATCGAGCGTAATCGATGGCTGTGCTCAAGCGAAGTGACCCATTAGAAGGGTCCACCGGGGAAGGTATCGACTTGACCCGGTTTCTCGAGGCGGCGCACCATGTGCAGCTCTGGCCAGGGTTCACCGAGGATGCCGTCATGAATGGCCCAGCTGCGCCCGCGCACGGTTTGCCACGCGTCGACGGGGCGGAATGTACTGCCATCGAGGGCGGCGCGCAGGTCACCGTCTACGAAACGCGCCTGCAGCGATTCCATGAAGCGCTGACCGGTCAGATAGATAAAACCCCAGCGTTCGAGCAGGATGGCGTTGTGGTAGGCCAGCGGTTGGGCAAAGATGTAGGTCTTTCCCAGTTCGAGGATGAGCTTTTCGGCCATCGGCAGCAGCCGGCGCACCACACGCCCCAGCCCAGGCCGCACTTGCCCCGGCGCTAACCCGGCCAGCATCGCCCGTTCTTCTTCCGCCAGGTTACGCCGCACCAACCCCAACAATGTGGGACGCCCCTCATCGTCATAGTCAATGTTGTAGCGATCGGCGTACAAATTGTTGACGACGACCAGATAAACGTTGATCTGGCCGTTGGGTGTTTCGCCGAAATTGAGCAGCATGACGGGGTCGATGTCGGTTTTGTTGCGCCACAGCGTGAGCTCGACCAGGCCAGTGTCCAAATCAGACGAAATGTGCAGGGCCAGGTCACCATGGCGGTTGCGCAAGGTTTCTTCGTCGATGTCATAAAAGGTAAGCAGAGAGGGTGGAATCAACCGGCGGAAGGTCTTGAGCTGTTCCGACACAGGCTGTTGTATGATCTGGCGGATGGGCACGTATTTGGGGGCGTCCGGTGGTACCAGCGGCATGCCGTTGGCCAGTTCATCCGGAGAGGCGGCAAATATGTGCTCCTTCAGCTGGCGCAAATACTCGGGAAACACCGTGAGTCGATCCAGGTCCTGCAACGTATCGTGCGCCACCGCCCGTACTTCCGGCTTCCAGTGATCGGCAAATGGCGTCACCAGCTCACGGATCGACTGCTTCAGCGGCCGCGCCAGCGGGCTCTGTGCCAGCAGGTGAATACCCTCCAGCATGTCCCCGACGTGGTGTGAGCTCACCTGGTGCTCGATCGCCGACACCAAATCGGCCCAAATCTCCGGTCGGGCGCGCCGCTGGGCAATCATCAGCCGGGCCAGCGTCTGCGCAGCAAACGCCCGGGCAGCGGCGTTGTGTGAATCGTACAGCGCGCGCCGCAGTTGATCGCTGACAGCATCGAAAGCCAGTACATGCCGTTGCGCAATTCTCTCCAGAACCTGGCGCAGGGCAGCGGTGGTTTCCGGGTCATCCCAGGCCAACAGTGCCTCGAGCAAGGGCGGCAGCATGGCCGGCAGCGTGTCGGGCTGGTCGGTGACTATCTGGCCCAGGTGGTTCGCGGCGGCAATTCGCACCGCCGGCGCGCCGTCGCGCAGTTGAACCAGCACAGGCTGCAGCCCAGCGGGTGGCTCGACGACGGCCGGCGTGATTTCCGCTCTGCCCGCCGGGGAAGCTTTGGCGGCTGTATCATCTAGACGCTTGATTTGCGGTATTTGACTCATACCACCTCCGTGTGCCCAGTGTAACATATGTGACGCGTCGCGTCAAGAGCCTGGTGATAGCGGGCGTGAATTGCACAGTTTAACCGCGCATGTTATACTCCATCCATCAACGGTGTGCTCGGGCTGGTCGCACAACCTGCGGCCAGGCGTGGCGCTGCACAATAACACGGAGGAGGTCGACACCCATGGTCCGACAGACCTGGCTGGAGAGACGCCGGTCCACACCCATACCCCCCCCGATGTCGAGTGAGATCGCAGCCGTCAACTACGATCGCTGTTCACACTGTGGTGCCTGTGTCCCCGTTTGCCCGCCCAATTGTATCACACTGTACGATGCCACGTTACAGATCGAAGCCAACCAGTGTACGGGCTGCCGCCGCTGTGTGGTGGTGTGCCCCACGGCGGCGTTGAACATGCAGGCCGCAGTGCCGGTATGAAAACCGCCTATGACGTGATCGTGATTGGCGGCGGGCCGGCGGGTGCGATTGCGGCACGCACCACCGCGCAGGCTGGTCTCGCCACGCTGCTGTTGGAAAAGCGGCAGGAAATGGGCTCGCCGGTCCGCTGCGGTGAGGCGGTGGGCCGGGACACGCTAGCCCGCTTCATACCTCTGGATCCGCGCTGGATTGCGGCCGAAATCGATACGTTCAGCCTGAGCAACGTCCAGGGCGACTGCGTCGTGCTGCCCCCTCTGGAAGAAACCCTTGTCCTGGAACGCAAGCTTTTCGACCGCGAACTCGTGCATACGGCTCGCCAGGCCGGTGCGGACGTGATGGTCAAAGCGCGTGCCACCGGGCTGCTGCGGGACGACCAGGGTGTTGCCGGTGTGTCTGTGGTGGTGCAGGGTGAGCCGTGTGACGTCTCTGCGCGGATCGTCATTGGAGCCGATGGTACGGAGGCACAGAGTACACGCTGGGCGGGCCTGACAGGCAATCCGCCGCTGCGCGATTATTTCAGCGCCGTGCAGTACCTGCTGAGCGGTGTCGACATTCCACCGCGCATCTGCCAGTACCATCTGGGGGAATCCCTGGCGCCGGGTGGATATGCCTGGGTTTTCCCCAAGGGCGAGGACAAAGCCAACGTGGGGCTGGTCACCGCGGCCGATTCCCACGCTGCGGTGCCGGCGCTGGCCATGCTCGATACTTTCGTGGCAGCACATTTTCCCCAGGCCTCACCCCTCGCCCAGATCGTGGGCGGTATTCACGTTACGAACACCCTGTCGCGCATGGTGACCGACGGCTACATGGCGGTCGGTGATGCCGCCCATCAGGCCGACCCGCTCACCGGGGGTGGGATCACCAACGGCATGCACGGCGGGTTGTTTGCCGGTGAAGTAGCCATCGCCGCTGTCCGTGCCGGTGATGTGTCGGCGTCGTTTCTGCACCGCTATGAAGAACGATGGGAGGCCGAGTTTGGCCGGCTTTACCGGCGGCTGCTGCGTATCCGGCGTGCCGTGCGCAAACTACCACCCGATGCCATGGCGCGCATGATTGCCCAGGCCGCCCAACTCGATACCACGCACGTCTCGCTGCGCGATCTCTTTGCCGTCGTCCTCAAATCCTACCCGCCCCTGTTGATCGAAGCATTACCCTATTTTTTGGATTTTGGATTTTAGATTTGGATTGGCCGGCAGTTGGTGTTTTCAGAACACGCAGGTATAATCCGCTGCCATGAAAGCGCGCAGCTACCGTTATTTCAATTTGGTGACCGCGGTTTTTGTCACCTCCTTGATCACCGCCAACATCATGGCGGTCAAGCTGGTCGACCTGCGAGGTTTGATCCTGCCGGCAGCCGTGGTGATCTTTCCCATCAGCTACATCTTTGGCGATGTCCTGACCGAGGTGTACGGTTACGCCCGTTCACGCGAGGTCATCTGGATTGGATTTGCCTGCAATGCCCTGGCGGTGGTCGCCTTCCTCATCGGCGGGCTGCTGCCCGCGGCAGGCTTTTGGGATGGCCAGGCAGCCTGGGACCGTATCCTCGGCAATACACCGCGCATTCTGCTCGCCTCGTTTGTGGCCTACCTGGTGGGCGAGTTTCTGAATTCCTTCGTTCTGGCCAAACTGAAAATCGCTACGCAGGGCCGCTGGCTCTGGCTGCGCACGATCAGCAGCACGGTGCTGGGCCAGGGCGCCGATTCGTTGGTATTCATCACCCTGGCCTTTGCCGGCACCATCCCGCTGGCTGCCCTGCTGCCGTTGATCGTTACGCAGTGGCTGTTCAAAGTGGTTTACGAGATTGTCGCCACGCCGCTCACCTACGCGGTGGTCGGTGTACTAAAGCGGGCCGAACGCGAAGACTATTACGACACCGAGACCGATTTCAACCCGTTCAAATTTGATTGAGAGTTGCCAACTCTTGGAGAGTTGGCAACTCTGGCAACGCCTTATGAGGAGATCTTTCACATGACGACCGATGCGGCCGCCGCTGTGCCGCCCGCCGATCCGTATGCGGACCTCACACTGTTGGGGCGCGAGGTCAAAGGCCCTGTACGCCGGCTCGAAACGGTGCCCAACCAGCACCCGCAGCGCAACTACACGGTGACCCTCGTCTGTCCCGAGTTTACCTGTCTGTGCCCAATGACCGGCCAGCCCGATTTTGCCACGATCACGATCGACTACATCCCCGACCAGCGTATCGTCGAGTCGAAATCACTCAAACTCTACCTGTGGTCGTACCGCGACGAGGGCGCTTTTCACGAAGACGTCACCAACCGCATCCTCGACGACCTGGTGGCGGCGATGCAGCCACGCTGGTGTGCGGTGACCGGGGCGTTCAACGTGCGCGGTGGCATCACGATCACCGTGCACGCTGAATACGACGCACCTGCGAACTGAGCGTTACGCATGAGTGTGCTTCGCTGGCTGCTCCGCATGGACGTGCCGGTCGTACCGCGCAGCGACGCCGAGATCGCCGCTGAAGTCGAGCGCAATTACCGCTGGAATTTTGTGGTCAACCTGCTCGATGGTGGGTTCTTCTGGTTGAGCATCAGTTTTGCGTCGTCGGCGACCATTCTGCCGCTGTTCATCAGCAAGATCACGCCCAGCCCATTGGCTATCGGCATCCTGGCCGTGATTGCACAGAGCGCCTGGTTCCTGCCGCAGCTCTTGACAGCCAACCCGATGGAACGTCTCGCGCGCAAAAAACCGGTGGTGGTCAACCTCGGATTTTTCACCGAACGCGTGCCGATGTGGTTTATGGTGCTGGCCGCGCTGATTGCCGTACCGGCGCCTATGCTCTCCCTGGTGGTGCTGCTGGGCAGTTATGCCTGGCACTCGCTGGGTGCCGGGGTGGTAGCCATTTCCTGGCAGGACCTCATTGCGCGCTGTTTTCCGGTGGACCGGCGCGGCCGCTTTTTTGGCACGACGATGTTTGTAGGCAGTGCCACCGCGGCCGTGGGAGCGTTCTTCAGCGCCTGGCTGCTCAAGACCTTCCCGTTTTCCCTCAATTTCGTCCTGGCGTTTAGCATCGCCGCGGTGGGGGTGACGATCAGCTGGTTCTTTCTGGCCCTGACGCGCGAACCGGTGCAGCCGGTGCAGGTGCCCAAACGCAGCACACGCCAATACCTGGGCACGTTGCTGCCGCTGCTGCACGAGGATCACAACTTTCGCCGCTTTATGTTCTCACGCCTGCTGATGGCTCTCGGCGCCATGGGCGCCGGCTTTCTTACGGTGTCCGCCGTGCAGCGCTGGAACATCCCCGACAGCACGGCCGGGCTGTTTACGGTGGCGATTCTCGTCGGTCAAACCGCCGGTAATCTCGGCTTCGGTTTGCTGGCCGACCGCCGCGGGCACAAGCTGTCCCTCGAGATTGGCTGCCTGGCCTATGGTCTGGCCTTCGTCACCGCCCTGTTGGCGTCGTCACCCACCTGGTACTACCTCGCCTTTGCCCTGATCGGCGTTGGCAGCAGCGCCACGATCGTTTCGGGAATTCTCGTCGTCATGGAATTCAGCACAACCGAACGCCGCCCGACGTACATCGGGCTGGCCAACACCGGTGTGGGCGTGGTCAGCGCCCTGGCACCCCTGTTGGGTGCGCTGCTGGCCGCTATCGGCTACGGCTGGCTGTTTGCCCTGAGCGCCCTGGCCAGCTTCGTTGCGTTTCCGCTGATGCGCTGGTGGGTGCGCGAACCCCGCTGGACACAACCGCTCAATCCACAAAATCCCGTATGAAGGCGTCGATGAACTGGTGCGCCTGATAGCGGCTGTTGATGACGTCCCACAGCCCCTTGGCCAGGGGCAGCGAGACGTGCATCTTTTCGGCGATAAACAGGGTGACCTTCAGCGTATTGTAGCCCTCGGGCAGCACGCGCATTTCGGTCTTGATGTCGGCCAGGGCGCGACCCCTGGCCAGCTGCTCACCGAGGTAGCGGTTGTGACTGTGTTCGCTCAATGAGGTCGCCATCAGATCGCCCAGACCGGCCAGGTAGGAGAATGTCTCAGCCAGGGCTCCCATCGCCACACCCAGGCGCGTGATCTCCTCCAACGCCAGAGTCAGATAAGCCGCGCGGAAATTGACGCTGCGTACCTCGGCCCCGTCGAACAGACCCAGACCAATCGCGTAGATGTTCTTGAGGATTCCACCCAACTCGACGCCGGTAGTGTCAGGCGAAAAGCGCGTGCGGAAATAACGGTTGTCCAGTACACTGGCCACCGGTACCAGGTCAGACATATTGGCACTGGCGATGACCACCACCGTCGGCAAACCACGGGCAAATTCGCTGGCGATCGATGGGCCCGAAAGCATGACCAGCCGGTTTTGCGGGAACAGCCGGCCCAGAACCTGGAACGAGGTCAGACCGGTGTCGGGTTGAATCCCCTTCGCCATGTTCACGATTATCGTAGAAGCCGGCACCAGCGACCGTCCAGGCGCCAGCGTGCGCTCGATAAAGACCGACGGCAGGGCAACGAACACCATCGCAGCCTCTTGCCACACACGTGACAGATCGCTGGTGGCTTCGATGTCAGGTGATAAGTTGATGCCAGGCAAGTAGGCCGCATTGGTGTGCGCCCGGTTGATCTCGGCTACCACCTCAGCGTTGTGTTCCCACCCGATGACCGGATGACCATTGCTGGCCGCCAGGTTAGCAATGGCACTACCCAGGTTCCCCAGGCCGACGAGACCGACGATCATACATGGAATTCCTTTCGTTGCGTAAAACTGGAACGATCGCACCAATCGCCGCGGTCCGCTTGAGCGGACTTCAGCTGTTAGCCTGAGCTTGAGCTCAAGGCGGCAGCCGCAGCATTGGCTCAATCGGCAGGCGGACTGGCAGCCGGTGCCGCGTCGTCATGCGCGGCCGCTTCGAACTCGGCTTCCGTCACAAACTCACCCCCGCTGACTTCGCGCGAAAGCAGCTGGCGTTTGGCATCGAACACCAGGCTCATCTCCAGCCGGGCATAACACCGCCGCGCCCCGCCCACCAGGGTTTTATGGACGACATAGTGACCATCGTCATCTTCGCTCAAATCATTGCTCAGGTTGATACGTGCGCTAATCACCTCACCGCAGCGCCGGCAGCGCACGTACACGACATAACCACCCGCCTGCGCCGGCTGCCCCCCACCCGTCAACGACTTCTTCAACGAATCCAAAAACCCCATACCCGTTCCCCCAATCCAAAATCCAAAATCCAAAATCCAAAATCTAAAATCGAACGCGCTTCACCAGGGGCAGCAGCAGTGGAACACCAAACTGCCACGGGATCAAGACCAGATGAAGTGCCAACAGACCGGCCGCGGGAAACAACCAATGCCAGCCAAAATAGAGAATGACGACCGACAGCTCGGTGACCAGGCAGAAGAGAAACGTACGCATCTGCGCCGTCGGCGTCAGGCTGAGGGCCGCCAGCGGCACCAGCCACATTGGATACCAAAGCCGGAAGTTGCCACCGGTGATCAGATAGGCAAAGTAAGCCAGAAAGCCGGCGGTCGCCACATCCAGCCGGCCGCGCCACACCTGGCGCATCAACCAGAGAAACAGACTGACGAACAGGATTTGACCCGTATGCTGCATGGTTGGCCACAACACATCCCCGTGCAGCAGCGCCTCCAACGCCATGCGCAGTGTGCCAGCGATGGTGAAAAGATAGTTGTTGGCCAGCTCGGCTTCCAGCCCACCGATACTGCGCCAGGGTGGCCAGAACGGCACAAAGACCAGCAGCGTCACACACACCGCCACCCCCGCGGCGCCCACGGTGACGGCCACGCGCCGCGACCACGTCGGCTGATCGCGCAGGGTGGCCACCCACCACAACGGCACCACGATCAATGCCGCGGCCTTGGTAAGCACCGCCAGCGCCAGGGCGGCGGCCGCGATGGCCCAGGCGCCCGCCGGTGCGCCGGGTTGTGGGCGGACCCGATGCACGACCGGCAGCCCTACGACCAGACCCAACAACAGCCAGGCCAGCATGACCAGGTCGTTGTGACCGTTGCCAATACCCTGGATCAACACCAGCGGATTCCAGGCAAAAAAGAGCACCGCCAACCCACGGCTGCGTGCCTGCCCCGGCACCCGTCGCGCGACCGCCACCAAAACAATGCAAGCCAGGTAGGCCAGGTAGGCAACCCATTTGTACGTCAGGGCGCCTGATACAGCGCCCATCCTTCCCAGCCGCGCGGCGGTCGCCGACAGCACCTCCCAGGCCGGGCCGTAGGGCGACACCGAATCGCGCCACACCCCGGTAAACGGCAGCAGCGGATCGCTGGGAAACTGGCCGGGCGGCACCGCCAGCGGGTTCGCATGGTACACCACCGTGACCCGCGCCCGCATCACGTACTGGAACAGATCGGTGGCCGTGACCGGGTACAACCAGATCAGGATCAGACCAAACAGCAGCCCAAACCCGATCACCGGCCTGAGAGGCAGCGTGGTCGTCGCGCCCATACGTAAGGCCAGGCCGTACAGGATGAACAGCCCGGCGATCCCCCCGACCCACACCACGGCTTTCCAGCGCGCCGGTTCGGTAATGCCCAGCAGATCGGTGGGTTTGCCAATCGAACCCCAGACAGGCAGCGGTGCCATGACCACGAGCACCATGTAGATCACGGCCGTCGCCAGACCCAGCAGCACCAGCCTGTGCACTGGCGAGGCATGATCAGCAGCAGGTGCGGCCATCATCTCTCAGGTAAGGCCGTGCCTTGCAGGCGCAGGATACGTACGGCAAACCACGCCGTGGTCATCAGCGGTATCAGCCGCGTGAACGGCAGCAGCGCCTCGACCAGCGTGATCGGCCGCAAGGGTCCAAGACCAAGCCGGGTCAGGAGTATCCAACCGATCGGTGCCGCCAGAAAATCGAGCGAAAAATCGAGCAAGTCCAAAACGACCACGACGATCAGCGGTGTGGCGCGCAGCGCGGTGATCCAATCGGCGTTAGGTGGCAGGTTGATACGGCGCACGCGCACGATCACCCAAATCAGAAGCAGAATGCCGGTGCCTAAGGTGAGTGCAAACACGACGCCGACCACCGTCAGTACTTTCGTCCAGTCGATCTCTTGTGATTCCATGGGATCCTTCAGCTGGCGAAAAACGCCTGCCAGACAAACAACGCGACCATCAAAAAGGCAAAGAACAGCTCGATGGCGCTGCTCAGCAAATACCCCACGATGTAGCCTGTGCTCGCCCGGATGGCTTGTCGCAGATCACGTTTGTCGTAGTACTCGAACAACACCATACCCAGGCAGGCACCGATGATCGTCCCGATGATCGTGCCGATCACCGGCAGCTCGCTCAACAGGATGCCGCCCACAATCCCGCCGCCGATACTGGCCGCAATCGCTTTCCAGCTGGCTCCCACCCGCCGGCTGAGCAGGATAGTCAAACCAGCGTTGCTGGCGTAACTCAAGATGGCCAGCAACCCCATGGC
>JAYRNS010000286.1:0-6648 GCA_041912075.1 Anaerolineae bacterium | reverse complement strand
GGCCGCTGCTTTGATCATACTGTACTCGCCGCTGACCTGATAGGCGGCCACCGGCAGGTCACAGCGGTCACGCACCTGGCGTAGCCACAGACTCGTCGCCTGGCATAGCCAGCGCCGGGTCATGTCCGTTTCGGCGCGGCATGCCGTTGGTCTTGTAGGAAGTGAGCATCTGAGTCCTCTTCTTGTGATTGGTCAGGTCACCAGCTTGGCGCGGCAGAACACAATGCAGTGACCAGCCCACCGACGGTCGCCGGCTGTGCGATGAGTACCCGCGGCAGACCGTGAGCCGCTACTGCCCGTGCCGTCGACGGACCAATGCAGGCGAGCCGGATGCCACCTAAGACGCTGGTGTCCAGGCCGGCGCCGGCGCGCAGCCGCGCCACGGTAAAATCCACGGCTGATGGACTGGTGAACGTCACCGCGTCGACGGCGCTGCGGCGCAAGGCGCCGGGCAGGTCGTCACCACCCTGGCCCATCACCATACGGTAGGCAGGCGTTACCTCCACCACGGCGCTCTGCCGGCGCAGGGCTTCGGCCAGCTCCTCTCCGGCGAGTGTACTTTGAGGCAACCAGACCCGGCGTCCGTCGAGCGGGCCCAGAACGGTCGCCAGGTGGCGGGCCGAATAGTCGGCCGGCATCACGTCCACGGCCAGGTGGAGCTGCTGGCGCACCGCGTTGGCGGTTGCGGGGCCAACGGCGGCGATGTGCGGGCCCCGCAGGATGGCAGGTGACCGGCCCTGCGCGGCCAGACGCGCAACCGCCGGCCAGTTTGGCGAGGAAGGCTCGCTCTGCCGACACCGCCGCACCACTGGGGAGATCGTGCAGCGGCGCCACCAGGCCGAGCTCGGCCGATGCCTCGCGCACCTGGATCGCCAGTGCGGCCTGCCCCGGCGCTGGGAGCATGATCTCGGCCGGGAGAACTTGGCTTACCACATCCAGCCGCTGCCATCTTTCCAGACCGGCGTGGGCCAGGACGATCGCATCGAACGGCCCGGCCGGGTCCAGGGCGCGGGCGAGGCGGGTATCGACGTTGCCGCGCAGGGGCAGGATGACCAGGTCGGGTCGCGCGGCCAGCAGCTGCGCCGCGCGGCGCGGGCTGCCGGTGCCGACCTGCGCACCTGCCGGCAGGCTGTCCAGCGAATGGCCGGCGCGGCCGACCAGGACGTCGGCAGGGTTGGCGCGTCGTGGAACGGAACCGACACACAAACCTTCGGTCGGCTGCGTGGGCAGATCTTTCAAGCTGTGGACGGCCAGGTCGATGCGGCCTGCCCGCAGCGCTTCTTCCAGCTCTTCGGTAAACAACCCCTTGCCACCCATTTCGGCCAGCGGACGGTCGAGCTGGCGGTCGCCGCGCGTGTGCCACACTTGACAAACTACCACCAACCCGGGCCAGGCTGCTGCCAGCCGATCGATCACGTACTGGCTCTGCCACCGCGCCAGGGCCGATCCGCGCGTCCCGACGATGACCTGGTGTTCAGACATGGCTCGACGTGCGCTCGCCGCCACGGCTCGACGTGAGCTCGCCGACACAGCCGGCCGGCGTCGTCATGCTTCTACCTGCACGTGGATGGTCAGCGGCAGGCGAGGGTCGGTCGCGGCCGGCGCGACGGCCAGGGTCTGCGCCGGAAAAAACTCGGCCAGAACAGCTTCGATAGCCGGACGCACGCGCGCGAACGTGTCCGGGGTGTTGGGTGTATGCAGCTGGTCCAACAGGCGCGGCTTGGGCTGCGGTGGCCGCGCGAGTCACGCGGCCGTTTTCCCAATGCAGACCGCGCTCGGTCTTATGGGCGTGCCCGGCCCAGCGCCCTGCGCGCAGGGCATAGGTATCGGGAAAGAGCAGCCGTGTGTCGAGGAAAAACACGTCGACGGCCCGGTGGGCGCGCATCACCAGATCAAGCAGCACCATGCCCGAGGCGCCGAAGCCGGTGCCCAGGGTCAGATACGGCCCGTAGATCGCCAGACTCCAGGCGATCACGTCTTTGGGATCGGAGCGCTCGAATGCTTTGCCCCACAAGGTCAGTTCGTCTTTCGTAGGATATTGGCACATGACATAAAACCTCACTGCGATTCTGCATGAGGAGTTCGCATTTCCAGATGCGAACGCTGCCGACCAGTGGGCAGCTGCCGCACCTGGGGTGTGGTACGCCTCGAGACAACGATCGTTGCAGGATGACTGTGGCCTGGAAACAAAAAGCCCACGGACACAGGCGGGCCGCGGGCTTGCGAACACTGCTACGAAGGCGCGCAAAACCGGGTTCAGCGTGGTCCGTCCGACCCGGATTGGGCGGAACTGGCTGCACCCGTGCTCAGTCAGTGAGCGAGCTATGCAGTGACTGCTGGCAGCAGTTCAGACGGTGGCATAGCCGGCGGGTGTCAGCCAATCCCGCCGGCGACAGGAGCAGGTCGATGAGCTGCCCATGATGGCAGCATGAGGAGTGAAAGTCGCTGGTTTGTTCATGTTGAATTCAAGTGACGTACAATCGATCAGGCCGGAATCATACACACCGATCCTGACCTGTCAAATTGTCCGGTTGAAACCAGGACAGCACGATTCCCCCAACCAAGAAGGCGTCCGCACCCCCAGGTGCGGACGCCGCAAAAGGTCAGCCGGGAAGCGGGGGTATCGGATACGCCAGCACCGTGGGCACCGCGTCGGCCAGCACGGAATCGACCGCCAGGCTGGCCGACGTCACGGCATCACTGCCAAACTGTTTCAGGTCCAAGGCGTGCGCCGCGTCCACGATCTGTTGGGCGGCCGCCTCGTACGACACGGAACCTGTGTCGATAATCATGTCGAAGGCCGCATGGTCATCCCATTGCCGGTTGTAAAACATTTGCACGAACCGCTGCCGCATATGGTCGTCTTCGGCGACGCGTGCCTCGGCTTCTGGCAGGCTAGCCAACTTCTCTCTCGCCATGACTCGCTGCGCCCGCAGCGCGGCGGGTGCCACGATGCGCACGTCGAGCACGTCGGCCAGCTGACCCAGAATGGCAAACCCGCCGCGCCCCAGAATCACGACCTTGCCGCGATGGGCGAGCGCCTCCAGTGTTTCGTTGAGCATCGAGATGATAAGCAGGTTGTCGTATTGGAACAGATCGAGAATGCCCGGCGTCGTGGTGTAGAGGTCCTCGAACTTCGTCAGGCCGTATTGGCGAAAGATGCGATCGATCGTATCTTTGTCGACGAAATCGTAACCAAGGGCCTGTGCCACCTGCCGGCCAATCTCAGCGCCGCCGCTGCCCATCTCTCTTGAAATCGTGACGACTGCCATGGTTTGCGCCTCCTCCTTGCTGCCCCCGTTACGCCGTTTCCGTGCCCACGGCATGCAGCATGATTGCCTCTTCGCTGGCCTCAGCGCGTGACAGCTCCTTGACGATCGTCCCCTGGCGCATGACCATAATGCGGTCGCTCATCCCCAGGACTTCCGGCAGCTCGGAGGAGATCATGATGATACCCACGCCCTTGGAGGTGAGATCAGCCATGATCTGGTAGATTTCCGATTTGCTGCCCACGTCGATGCCGCGGGTGGGCTCATCCATGATAAAGATGCGCGTGCCGATGCTCAGCCAGCGCGCCAGGATCACTTTCTGCTGGTTGCCGCCGCTCATGTTCACCACCAGAAAGTTCGGGCTGGGCGTTTTGATGCTCAGCTGGCGGATCATGTCCTTGACCAGGTTGAGCTCCTCGCGCAGCTTGATCAGACCGAACCGGGTCAAACGCTTCAGACCTGAAATGGTGGTGTTGGTCGTCACTGGGAGCTTCAGTAACAGCCCTTGCCCTTTCCGGTCTTCGGTGACGAGGGCAACGCCGTGGGCAATGGCGTCCTCCGGCGACCGTGCCTTGTACGGTTGGCCCGAGATCACCATGTCGCCGGTGTAGGGATCGGCACCAAAGATCACGCGTGCCACTTCTGTGCGCCCTGAACCGGTAATCCCGGCAAAACCGACGATCTCGCCGGCATGCAGCTTGAACGAGACGTCGTGCACCAGCTTGCTGCGGGCGACGTTCTTGACCTCCAGCAGCACGTCACCGGGTTGCGCGGTTCGTTTGGGATAGACGTCCTGCAGGTCACGCCCAATCATCAGGCGTACCAGGTCGTCCATTTTTACGTCAGAGATGCTTTTGGTGTCGACGTAGCGCCCGTCTTTGAGTACAGTGACCTCATCGGCCAGTTCGAATATCTCTTTCAGGCGGTGTGAGATGTAGACGATCCCAATCCCACTCGCCTGCAGGGTGCGCACCACACCGAAGAGGTTTTCCAGGTCCTTTTCGCCCAGCACGGCCGACGGCTCGTCCATGATCAGGATACGCGTCTTGCGGTTCAGCGCCTTGGCAATTTCGACCAGCTGCTGTTCCGCCACCGAAAGCGCCGAGGTGGGGGTATCCACGGACAGGCTGACACCCAGGCTGTTCAGGATTTCCTGTGAATGGGTCTTGGCACCCGCCCAATCGACCAGCAGGCCTTTTTTGGGCAGATGACCGAGAAAAATATTCTCGGCAATGGTCAGGTGGGGTGCCAGGTTGAATTCCTGGTAGATGGTCGAGATTCCCAGGTTCTGAGCATCCTGCGGGCTTTTGATCTCGACCGGCTGCCCCTCGAAGAAGATCTGCCCCTCGTCTTTGGAGTAAGCACCGGACAGGATCTTGATCAATGTGGACTTGCCGGCACCGTTTTCACCCAGCAGGGCGTGGACCTGGCCCTCTCGCACGGTCAGGTTGACTCCCTCCAGTGCCTTGACACCGGGGAAGGTCTTGCCGATGCCCTTCATCTCCAGCAGTACTTTTCCAGGAGATTGACTCATAACGGCATTTCTCCTGTCTGGTTACTTGTTGCGGTGGGAGAGCTGATCGATCGAGACCGCCGCAATGACCAGGATACCGGTGATCAGCACCTGGTAGATCGATTCGACGCCCATCAACTGCAGACCGTTGCGGAACACACCTACGATCAGGGCACCGATCAAGGTGCCGATGATCGTGCCGCGACCGCCAAACAGGCTGGTGCCACCCAACACGACGGCCGTGATGCTTTCCAGGTTGGCGGTCTGACCGGCCTGCGGGTCGCCGACGCCGGTGCGCGCGACCAGCAGGAGGGCGGCAATACCGTAGGTCAGGGCGGCCGTGACATAGACGCCGATCAGCACGCGGGTCGTGTTGATACCGGCCAGGCGGGCAGCTTCCGGGTTATCGCCCACCGCGTAGACGGAGCGTCCCGCCGGTGTCGAGCGCAGAATGAACCAGGTGAGCAAGTACAGGAGGAGCATCAACACCGAGCCATAGGTGATCTGCGTGCCTCCCACCCTGAACGTGTTGCCGAAGATCAGCAGCAAATCAGGCAGACCCGTGATCGTCGAGGTGGTGTAGATACGGGTCAGGGCGAAGGCGATGTTGAGCGTACCCAGGGTGACGATGAATGCCGGCAGCCGAATCCCCGTGACCAGGGCGCCGTTCAAGAGGCCAAACAGCAGACACACCCCGATGCCCAGCAGGATTGCCAGCACCGGGGGGACACCGTACTGCGCGGCGAGGCTGGTCATCAGGACCCCGCCCAGCGCCATCACCGCACCATTGGACAGGTCGATGCCAGCCGTCAGGATGACCAGGGTCTGGCCGATGGCCAGGGTGCCGACCACGACCACTTGTTGGAGGATCAATGAGAGATTGTCGCCGGTCATGAACCGGTCGGTTCGCAAGGCAAAAAAGATACTTGCCAGAATCAGCGCCGCCAGGGGACCCATGACGGGTGAGCCGCGGACAACGCTCAGCAACCTGGAGCGGCTTTTGGTGACATTGCTAACTGCTGCGCCCATAGAATCCCTCCTCAAGTAAACGGCGGTGCGTAGACACCGCACCGCCGTTTACAAAGCTACTGCTTACTTGTCACCCCAGCAGTTCGCCAGGCCGTAGGTGGTATCCTGGCTGGCCACGCCGGTCTGTGGTTGGTTGGTAATCAGGGTCACACCGGTGTCGGTATAACCGGATGGTTTTTCACCGGTCTTGGCAAAGTTGACAACCGCCTCGACACCCATCGAGGCCATCTTGAGCGGGTACTGCTGCGAGGTGGCAGCAATCTGCCCGTCGACAATCCCCTGCACGCCGCGGCAGCCGCCGTCGACCGACACGACCAGGACGTCCTTATCCTTGCCAGCATTCTTGAGTGCGGCATGCGCACCAAACGCGGCCGGTTCGTTGATGGTGTAGACCAGGTTGATGTCAGGATTCTTGCTCAGGCAGTTCTCCATCGCCGTCTGACCTTCGGTCTGGTCACCGTGTGTGTCCTGGCTGCAGACGATTTCCGGCGCCGTCAGGATATCGGTCGAGGTGCCCACGGCATCAGGGGCCAAACCGAAGCCCTTCATGAATCCGTTGTGGCGCTGCGCACCGACGGTGATACCAGGCTGCAGGTCAAGCGTGGCAATGACTGGAGTCTTGCCAGCCATGGCCGCCTTGGCCCACTCGCCAATCAGGACACCAGCCTGGAAGTTATCGGTGGCAAACAGGGCGTCGGATGCCTCCATGGGATCGGTGGCGGTGTCGAGGGCGATGACCAGCACGCCCTGGGCGCGGGCCTTCTTGATGGCCGGGACGATGGCCTTGGTGTCGGAGGGCGTGATGAGGATGCCCTTGGCGCCGGCGTTGATCATGTT
>JAYRNS010000285.1:0-1803 GCA_041912075.1 Anaerolineae bacterium | reverse complement strand
GCCTGGGTCACTGCTGCCTATGGCTGGCGCAGCGTCTACCAGAGGGTTGACACGGTGTACACGCGGCTGCTGACCAACCGGACCGCCGGCCAGACGAGGTCTTGACCACCATGGATGACGGCGCGGCACCCGGGGTGGCCGTCCTGCGTGCAGCGGCGGCTGGCGGCAGCCTGCCCGATCTCAGTCCCGCGGCGTGGGACGACGTCCTGACCGGGCTGGCCACGCACGATGTCGGGCCGTTCTTGTACAGCCACGTCCGGGCGACAGCACAATGGGCCACACTGCCAGAGAATGTCCAGACCGCCTGGAGCCAGGCTTTTCAGATGCACGGCGTGCGCAGCTATTTGATGGAGAACGAGCTGCTGCACATCGTGGCAGCCTTGCACGCGGCCGGTGTGCCGGTGTTGCTGCTCAAAGGGGCCGCGTTGGGCCGCCTGGTCTACGGCAGCCCGGCCGAACGACCGGTCAACGACCTGGATCTCCTGGTGCCGGCAGAGGCGGTCGACCAGGCGCGTGACATTCTCGTGGCGCGCGACTATCTTGCCCAAGGCCTGTTCTGGCTGGGGCGCTGGCAGCGGCGGTACCGCGCCGAACTGCCGATGGTGTGCCAGGCCGCGGACCGGCGACGTCTCCTGGTCGAGCTGCATTGGTCACTGGTCGAGCTGCCCTATTATATCGAGCGTATTCCCATGGCCGCCATCTGGCAGACGGCGCAGCCAGCACCCGGTATTCCGGGCGCCCTGGTACCGGATCATGCGACCTTGCTCATACACAGCTGCACCCACCAGATGATGCACCACAGTCTGAACCGCCGGCTGCTCTGGCTGCTCGACGTCGATCGCCTGGTGCGGCAGACTGACCTGGCGTGGGATCAGGTCCTGGACCGGGCGCAGCGCTGGGGTCTGCGGCTCACGCTCAAGCAGATGCTTGCAGAGGCGGTGACCCTGTTGGACACGCCCGTGCCACCCGCCATTCTGGCGGAGTTGTCCAGCGACCCGGGTGAACCGGTCGAACGTGCCATGTGGGGACTCGGTGACGAACGGCCGGGCCGAGCCTGGCGGCGGGTTCAGGCGACCCTGGCAGCTTTCGATGGGCGCCAGCGTTTCCGATTTTTGTGTTGGATCGCCCTGCGCGGTGCGTTGTGGCTGCCGGAAACCGTACGCCGCGCGCAGCAAACGACCAGCCCGCGGCGCACACGAACAGACAACACCCCCAGCCACCTGCCCGGTCAGGCCGGTCCATGAGTGCACAACCGTTCGTGCTCGATCTGGCGGGCATCACGGTGGCCGTCGAAGTCGCTGAGCCAACCTGGCAGCCGGCCCTGGTGGCGCGTTATGCCGCGTTCATCACGGCTACGCCGGCCACCTGGTCGGTCCGCCTCGAACACGACCCGACGTTGGGGGTGGCAGATTGGCCGGAGATCACCCATACCGAGGCCGTCACACGCTTCCGGGTGTTATCCTACCGGGGTTGGATCGATCTGGTGCGTCATGATGGGGCGGTGGCGGCACCATCCGCCGAACGCGCGGCATCGGCGATCGAACGGACCCTGGTGTACATCCTGATGCAGATGCTGCCGCGCGAACACCACGGCCTGCTGCTGCACGCGGCTGGCATGGTCTGGCAAGGCAGCGGGCATGTCTTTTTCGGTCCATCGGGGTCCGGCAAAACGACCATGGCACAGCGTGCGGCCGGGCAAGTGGAAGTCTTGGGTGACGAGAATGTCGTGGTTCGTTTGGGTGGACAGGGACCAGAACTGTTGAGCACACCGTTTTGGGGTCGGAGCACGCCGCCGGACCTGGT
>JAYRNS010000284.1:0-5446 GCA_041912075.1 Anaerolineae bacterium | reverse complement strand
GCCCGTAGCGTACGAACCCCTCAAGGTATGTAGGGGGCGGTGACACCGCCCCCTTTTTCTTCGTCAACTGGAAATTTGATAGACGTCGCAGAACTTGGCAGTGAGGTAATCGACGTAGGGCCCGGCATCCAGACCACCACCGGTGATGCGCTGCAGCAGCTCATTGGCGGTGAACTTGCGTCCGTGGACGTGAATGTTGTCGTGGAGCCAGCTGCGTAAGGTGCCAAACTCACCGGCGGCGAATTCCTCGGGCAGGCTGGGGTGTGCGGCCAGCGCTGTGTCGAACAGCTGGGCCGCCATGAGGTTACCCAGGGTGTAGGTTGGGAAATAGCCGATCAGACCATCCGACCAGTGCACGTCCTGCAGAACCCCCAACGCATCGTTTGGCGGCACGACACCCAGGTAGGCTTCCATCTTTTCATTCCAGGCCTGCGGCAGGGTTTCAACCGACTGTTTGCCCTCCAGCAGTGCCATCTCCAACTCGAAACGCACCAGAATGTGCAGGTTGTAGGTGAGCTCGTCAGCCTGAATGCGAATCAGCGATGGCTGCACCCGGTTGATCACCTGGTAGAACTGGTCGAAACTCACCCCACCCAATTGTGCGCTAAACAGACCCTGCAGACGGGGATAGAAGAACGTCCATGCATGGCGACCGCGCCCGACGACGTTTTCCCACAGGCGCGACTGTGACTCATGAACGCCGTACGACGCGGCCTGCGCCAGCGGTGTACGCGCCAGCTGCGGGCTGATGCCCTGCTCGTACAGGGCGTGCCCCGTCTCGTGCATGACGCTGAACAGCAAATAGGCCAGGTCGTCCGGCTTTGCGTCCGAGGTGATACGCACGTCATCACGGGAGAAGCTGGTGCAGAAGGGGTGTGGCGAGCTGTCGTGCCGGCCGCGCGCAAAGTCGTAACCAAAGCGCCGCATCACGTCGTAGGTGAACTCGCGCTGGCGGGTCACGTCGTACGGCTGGCGCAGCAGGCTGTCGTCGATCACGTGGCCGCCAGACTGGATACGGCGCAGAAGGGCGGTCAGTTGGTCGCGCAGTGCAGCCAGGATGGTGGTCACCTGGCCGACGCGCATATCCGGCTCGAACAAGTCCAGCAGTGCGTCGTAAGGATGTTCCGTGTAACCCAGGTAGTCGGCCATGCGGCGGGCCAGCTCGAACTGTCGTGCCAGCGCGGAGGCAAACAGACTGAAATCGGCGGCGGCTTTGGCCTGCATCCAGTCATGGTGGGCCAGGGCGGTTGATCGGGCCAGTTCGACCACAAAGTCAGACGGGATCTTGCGATCCCTGTCGAAATCACGCTGGGTGACCTGTACCAGGCGCACGTCGTCGCTGTCGGCCGGCTGGCCATCGAGCTCGGCTGCAGCCTCGGCCAGCAGGTGCCCCGTTTCATCGGCCACGAAGAGGTCATGGGCCAGGCGCTGCAGGGTGCCGAGCTGTGCGGCGCGCGCCGCAGCACCGCCGGGCGGCATGTAGGTCTGTTGGTCCCACGCCACGAGGGCTATGGCCTGCTGCAAATCTACCACCTCAGCCAGACGCGCTTTGAGGCGTGTCAGGTTATCAGTCATATACTATCTACCTTTCAATAAATGTCGATACATAAAGTTCCGATCCTGCGGCGGCCGTAATCACCAGCACGAGCAGCGCTAACACACTGCCACCGCACCCCAGTCTGGCCAGGAGCCCTTTTTTGGGCGGCTTTTTTTCGACCGCAAAGCGCTGCCCGCACGTCGGGCAGCGCTCGCTACCATCAGGTACGGGCTGTCCACAGTTGTAACATTCCATGGTATTTTCCTCCTTGGCCGTCCGCGAATGCTGCTCGCGAATCCGCGAATCTGGGGTGCGGCAGCCGCGGGGCGATCGCCGGATCAATCCCGCCAAGTCCGATGCTGGCGACGTTCGCCCTCAGCTACTGCTTTCGCCGGCCACTTTCATTTGTAAACCCAGAGCGCAAGCGTGGCTTGCGCATTCCACGGCGCAGGCGTGGTGCAAATGGGCGACTATTCGGTTATAGTGCATACGTCGAAGGCCGGTGGCAGATCGTCCGCCACTGCCTCCCAATGCGCAGCCGGGCCGGGCAAATCAACTGCCCAATCAGTATACCACAAGCCACCCGCGCGGTCGATAGTCAGAATCAAACTGTCGCCTGCCGCCAGACGAGCGACCGGACCAGGCGCGGGGGTCAAGGGCGACCAGGTGACACCGGCGTCATAGCTGAAAACAAGCGCCGCGCCAGCATCAGACAACGTCTGCGCGGCAGCCAGCCAGGCACCATTCCGGCCCGACGTCACCGCGGTGACGGGACCCTGCAAGCAGCACGACCACGTGCTGCCGGCATCGACACTGCGATACAGACCCTCATCGGTTGCAGCCAACAAGCCAGCCGGTGTGTCACTCACCGCCAACTGCTGCACCCTGGCCAGCACCGCTGTGGGCTGCCAGGTCTGTCCAGCGTCGGTCGACCGCCACAGCCCACCGGGCGTGGCTACCAGGAAAACCGGCGCCGGGTGTATGGTCACCGCCATAGCCTCGATCGTAACAGCCCCGGCAAACGCCCCGCCATCCGCTGTGCTCGACCAGGTCTCACCGCCGTCTGTGCTGGTGTACCAGGCGACTGGCTCGGCCGCAGCATAGATGCGCGCTGGATCGCCTGGATCGACGGCCAAACCGCGCACATAGGCGCTCTCCAGCCCGCGGCTCATGGGGCGCCAGCTGCCGCCGCCGTTTACGCTGCGAAAAAGCCCGTGTCCCCCCGTACCGGCAAACACCACCTCCGGCTGGTGTGGACTCGCCGTCACCGCCCACACTTCGCGCCCGTGCAGCTGATCGTGACGCACCGTCCACCCTGCCGGCCCGCCCCCCAGCACCCAAACCCCATCCTCCGTCCCCACCACGACTCGACCCCGCTCTCCACTCATCCCCGTCTCCTCATTCGTTCCTCGTGCCATCCTATCCCCATCCAACCCCCGCTCCCCAGCCCCCAACCCCTGACCCCTACTCCCTACTCCCCCCTACCCCATCAACTTCCCCCCATCCACATGAATCGCCTGGCCCACGATGTACGACGCGGCATCCGAGGCCAGGAACAGTACCAGGCTGACCACGTCCTGGACCTCACCCAGGCGCTGGGCGGGAATTTCCTGCATCCAACGTGCCATCTGCTGGGCGTTCTGGCGCAAATGTTCGGTCATGGGTGTGACGACAACCCCCGGACAAACGGCGTTGACGCGTACGCCAAACGCAGCAAACTCACGTGCAGCTTCTTTGGTGAATCCGACCTGGCCGGCCTTACTGGCTGCATAGGCCGATCGTAAATAGAGGGGCTGCGCCTTGCCGGCCGTGGAGGCGATGTTGACAATCGCCCCGTGTCCTTGCGCTCGCATGATTTTGCCGGCGGCCTGTGTGCATAAAAAGGTGCCCTTGAGGTTAACGTCGAGGGTGCGGTCCCAATCGGCTTCGGTCATCTCCAGAATCGATGCAACCGGCTCGATGCCGGCGTTGTTGACCAGGACATCGATGTGCCCCCAGCGCGCCACGGCCGCCGCCGCCATCGCCTCGACGTCAGACCGCTGGCTGACGTCGCCCGGCGCGGCAAGTCCGTCGCCACCGGCGGCGGCAATCGCAGCCACCGTGTCCGCTGCCGTTATTGGGTCGATATCGTTGACCAAAACGGCCGCCCCGGCCTGGGCAAAAGCCAGCGCAATGGCGCACCCAATGCCGCGGCCGGCACCGGTTACCCAGACGACCTGGTTGGAGAAACCGAACCGCAGTGACGTGTGCATGGCGGTCTCAGGGGATGACCCCAATCGTGCGGCCAGCCCGGGCAAATGCATCGAGGGCGAATTCGATCTCCTCCGGCGTGTGGGCGGCCGTCACGTTGGCCCGAATACGGCTCGTACCCTCGGGCACAGCGGGTGGCAGAACACTCAAGGCAAAAATGCCATCGGCCTGCAGGTGATGCGTCATGGCCATCGCATTTTCGTCCGTGCCCACAATGACCGGAATGATCGGTGTCTCGGTATGGCCGGTATTGAAGCCGAGGGCTTTCAGACCACCCAGGAAGTGATCGACGTTGCGGTGAAGGGTTGCGCGACGGGCAGCCCCTTCGCTTTCGAGGACTTCGAAGGCGGCCATCGCCGCGGCGGCCACGGGTGGTGGCAGGGCGGCCGAAAACACAAAGGCGCGGGCGACGTGTTTCAGGTAGGTGACCGTGCGCTGGTCGGAGGCGATGTAACCACCGATGGCGGGAATAGTTTTGCTCAACGTACCCATTTTGATATCGATGCTGCCCGGCATGCCAAAGTGCTCTTCGATCCCGTGTCCCTTGGCGCCGAGAACCCCCAGACTGTGTGCCTCGTCGACCATCAGCCGCGCCCCGTAGCGTTGACAGAGGTCGACGATGGCCGGCAGATTGGCCACGTCACCGTCCATGCTGAACACCGCGTCGACCACCACGAGCTTGCCAGCTGTGGCCGGGGCACGGCGCAGCTGATGGGCCAGGTGATCCATGTCGTTGTGACGAAAGCGCACAAACTCGGCGCGGCTCAAGAGACAGCCATCGACGATGCTGGCATGGTTCCACTTGTCCGAAATAACCCAGTCGTTACGTCCAACCAGGGTCGAGATCGTGGCCAGGTTGGTGGCATAACCGCTGGAATAGGTGATGGCATCGTCGGTGCCTTTGAATGCGGCAATCGTGCGCTCCAGCGCTTCGTGCAGCGTCAACGTGCCGGCCAGAATCCGCACACCGTGCGTGCCCGTGCCAAATTCGTCGATCGCCGCCTTGGCTGCGGCATTGATTTTGGGATGGTTGAGCAATCCGAGGTAGCTGTAGGATGCAAACATCAACTTACGACGCCCGCGTACGACGACCTCCGCACCGTCGATTTCAGCCACGGGCTGCAGGAAGAAATAAACGTCGTCCTCCTGAGCACGGGCGACCCGCGTCACCATTTCGCCGATCCGCCAGGCGATCGGATCACCGCTGGCCTCCTCCAACGTGTCTGCCGCGGGCGCTTCCGCGGTGCCAAGGTGCGCGGACGTCTGGACACCGTTCTCTAGAACCGTTGTCAACGTATCTTGCAGCATGTTTATCTCCTGGTTTTTCTTAGAGTCTATCCGAAAACCTCAAAATCCCCTGCAAAATGTGGCTCTTCTGCTGGTTTTCGGATAGACTCTTATCGGTCATTCCTGGTGCTTCTCTGACGCTTCAAGAGGTGATAGGGTGATTTGGCCATCTGTAAGGCCAGCCGTACCCCTTCATGGCTGATACTCGACACCCAACCCTCCAGCTCGGCTGTGGCAACCAATAGATCCAGCGTCCAGCCGGTCTGTCCCAAGCCAAAATCGCGTGGTTCTTTTTCTTGCATCAGCCAGACCAGCTTGCGGCCGAGTGCTTCACTGATCTTGCGCGGGCGCCCCGGTGAAGCTCGTCGCTGG
>JAYRNS010000283.1:0-10643 GCA_041912075.1 Anaerolineae bacterium | reverse complement strand
GGCGGCTGGTTGGGGTGGGTTGGGCGTTGGGGTGGGGGGTTTGGTTTGGGGGGCTGGGGGTTGGGCGGTGCGTTCACGGATGCGGGCGAGGCGGTCTTGGAGGGCGATGCTGCTGACGACGGCGGTCAGACCGGGGAGAACGAGCACGAGCAGAATGGGGAAGAGGATGCTGGCGACGGTGCATAGGGCCAGCACCAGCAGGAGGACCAGCGTGTACACCGGGCTGGCAAAAGCGATGAACAGGGCGTTGCGGAAGATGACACCGAGAGACACGTCCTGCTCGACCAGGACCGGAAAGAGGTAGAGCTGCATGGCCAGCCAGGCCAGCATGAGGTATAACATAACCACCGACAGCAGGACAAAAAACGCCGGGAACTGCGGTGGTGGTTCGATATAGAACAAGAAACCGGTCACGAAAATGACCAGCAGCACGACCGAAATCAGACCCACCACCAGGCTGCGCCAGAAATAGGTCAGGAACCCATCCTTGAAGACGTCGAACCCGGCCCGCTCCCCTTTGGCGATACGGTTGGCCACCAGGTAGAGGCCCGCGGTAGCCGGCGGACCCGGGATGACGAACAGCATACAAACCCACCAGACAAAACTCAATAGGGCCAGCATCAACAGCTCATCCCAGGTGGCCCGAATTCCTCGCCAGAAAATATTCAACGGTCTAATCACAATTTCTCACCTGTTCCACGATTGGAAGGTCAGCGCACGCCGTACGACACCGGTCATTATAGCATGGCTGGGCAAGCATCGTAAAAGAATAACTGCCTGCAAATGCGTTGGAAGTCGCAGCGGTTGACGGGACGTTATTCTTTTACGAGCCTTTAGGCATCGTAAAAGAACACCTTCGTGCAAATGCGTTGGAAGTCGCAGCGATTCACAGGACGTTGTTCTTTTACGAGCCTTTAATAGACAGCAGGGCCACGTTGCGATATAATCACCCTGGTTTTGGATGAACATACTTCGGTTGGGGATGAACAAAAAGCACATATGACGAATTCGATCCATCCACTGCTGCAAATTGACCAGGCGATGCTGGACAACGGGCTCCAGGTGTGGTGCAAACCGCGCCCGGGCACCGGCTCGGTCGTCATTCGCCTGGTCGTGCGGGTTGGTGCGCGCTACGAGGTCGATGGGCAGAACGGCATTGCTCACTTTCTGGAGCATTTGGTTTTCGATGGCACCCCCCGCTGGTCTGAACAGGACATTCGCCACGTCATCGAGCGGGTTGGCGGCAGTTTCAACGGCTGGACCGGACACGAAGGCACGGTCTATGAAGCCGAGGTACTGGCCGATCACCTCGATGTGGCCATGGACTGGCTGGCCGAGATAGTTTTCCGGTCCACCTTGCCCGAGGACCAGGTCGAAAAGGAACGCGGCGTGATTTTCCGCGAGCGTGGCGGCCGCCTGGGTGCCTTTTTGAGTACCCTCGAGGAGCTCGCCGACCGGCTGCGTATCGATTACGACCTCTATAAGAGCCTGATGCGCCAACTGTTCCCCGGTGCAGCCCTGGAACGGGAGATCATCGGCCACGAGCGGGCGCTGCAGGACATCACGCGCGGCGACTTGTTAGCTTTCTACCGGCAGTTCTACGTACCCAACAATATGGTGTTGTTGATCGTGGGCGACGTGACCATGCCCTACGCGTTGGACGCGGCGCGGCGTTGGTTTGGCGCGTTTCAGGCTGGACCGGTACCGCCCACACTGCCGGCATCGGGGGCAGCCCCGGGACGCTTCGTGCGCATCAACACACGCTGGCCCGACTGGATCGATCGTGCCTACCTCTGGTACGGTGCACGCACGGTGGGGGCCGGCCACCCCGACCAGGCCGCGATTGCGGTCCTGAGCTGGATCGTGGGTGACCGGCTGCGCGAAGAGATGCGCGAACGGCGTGGCCTGGTGTACTGGCTGGGTGCATCCAATAACACGATGACCGACGTCGGCTACTTCAGCATCGAAACTGATTCGGACGGGCGGCACGTGCAGGACATCCTCGATTACATCGAAGTCGTCATGGGCGAAATCAAAGCCGGTGCACTGCCGGCCGACACACTGGCTTACGCCAAACAAGCGCTGCGCGGCCGCAACGTGCTGGCGATGGACAGCAACGACCGCCTGGCTGAGGTCTTTACCGGTCCAGCACTCACCCTCGCACCCGGTGAATCGGTGCCCGACTTTTTTGCTGAGATCGAGTCGGTTACGCTGGCCGACGTACAACGGGTCGCGCGCACGTACTTCACGCGCGACAACAGCTATCTGGCTGTCGCACGGCCGGCTTTTACGCTGCGCGATGTGGCAGTGGCGGCAGGCGGGGCTGCCCTGGCCCTGGCGCCGTTGGCCTGGCGCAAATTCGGACCCAAAGGCGAAAGGAAGGCGTAATGGGGTCGAACAAAGGACGCAAACTGTTGATGATCCCTGGCCCCATCGAGTTCGAGCCGGACGTGCTGGCCGCGATGGCTGAGCCGACACCCAGTCACGTGGCACCCGATTTCGTCGAGGTCTTTGGCCATGCCCTGGACCAGCTGCGTACGGTGTTTGCCGCACCCGATGGCCAGCCCTTCGTGGTGGCTGGGTCGGGCACGCTGGCCATGGAACTGGCTGTGGCCAACCTGTTGGAGCCGGGGGATGCCGTATTGGTCGTCAATACCGGCTATTTCAGCGACCGTATGGCTGCCATCTGTGTGCGTTCGGGGGCGCGGGTGACGCACGTGCGTGCCGCACAGGTGGGTGGTGCCCCCGGTCTGGATGATGTCGCGGCTGCTTTGCAGGCCGGTTCGTACAAGCTGATGACCATCACCCACGTCGATACGTCCACCGGCGTGCTCACCGACGTGGCCGGACTGACGAAACTGGCCCAGGCGGCTGGTGTACTGACGGTGGTCGATGGCGTCTGTTCCGTGGCCGGCGAGGCGTTGCACATGACAGACTGGGGCGTCGACGTCGCGCTGACCGCATCACAGAAGGCAATCGGCGTGCCGCCGGGTCTGGCGCTGGTGGTTGCGCGTCCGCGTGCCATCCTGGCGTTTCACCAGCGGCAGGCACCGGTTGTAAGTTTCTACGCTGACTGGAGCAACTGGCTGCCGATCATGGAAGCCTATCAGGCACGGCGGCCGGCCTATTTTGGCACACCTGCCGTCAACCTGGTGCTGGCGCTGGATGTGGCGGTGGGACATATCGTTGCCGAAGGGCACGATCCACGCGTGGTTCGCCATCAGCGCATGAGCACGGCGGTCAAGGCTGGCCTGCAGGCACTAGGCCTCAGCCAGGTACCCACGGCACCCGAGCTGGCGGCGCACACGCTGACGGCGGCCTATTTTCCAGACGGTGTCGATGGCCCAACCGTGTTGGCCAAAACCGCGGCGGCCGGCGTCATCCTGGCCGGCGGTTTGCACCCCGAGATTCGAGCACGTTACTTCCGCATCGGGCACATGGGAGCCGTCAACGCCGCTGACGTACTGGCAACAGTGGGCGCGATCGAGCAGGGTCTGCTAGGCGCCGGTTACCGGTTCGAGGCAGGTGTTGGTTTGGCGGAGGCACAGAAGGTCCTGTTGTCTTGACCGGACGTCAGGCCCGTGTGAGCTTGCGATAGGTGATGCGGTGTGGTCGATCGGCGGCTGTTCCCAAGCGGCGGTGACGGTCGGCCGCATACTCGCTGTAGTTGCCAGGATACCAGAACACCTTGCTATCGCCCTCGAAGGCCAGGATGTGAGTGGCGACACGATCGAGGAACCACCGGTCATGTGAGATGACGAGTGCGCAGCCGGCGAAACCATCCAGGGCATCTTCGAGGGCACGCAGCGTGTTCACGTCGAGATCGTTGCTCGGTTCGTCCAGCAGCAGCACGTTGGCCCCGGTGCGCAGCAGCTTGGCCAGGTGAACCCGGTTACGCTCACCACCCGACAGATCGGCCACACGCTTTTGCTGGTCGGAACCAGACAGGCTGAAACGGGCCACGTAGGCGCGTGAGTTCATCAAACGGTCGCCCAGCTGGATCTGGTCCTGGCCGCCCGTGATCTCCTCCCACACGGTTTTGTTGGGTGTCAGCCCCTCGTGGGCCTGGTCGACGTACGCCAGCTTGACCGATTGGCCGACGGTCAGTGTGCCGCTGTCGAGTCTTTCCTGCCCGGCGATGATGCGGAGCAGCGTCGTTTTGCCCGCGCCGTTGGGACCGACGATACCCACGATGGCGCCAGGTGGGACATCGAAGGTCATATCCTCGAACAGGATGCGGTCGTCGAACGTTTTGTTGGCCGTAGTGGCACGCACCACCACATCACCTAATTGCGGACCAGGCGGGATGTAGATTTCGCGCTCCTCGCGGGCACGTTCGGTATTTTGGGCCAGCAGTTCGTTGTAGCGGTTGACCCGTGCCTGGGCTTTGGTTTGACGGGCGCGTGGGCTCATGTGCAGCCACTCTAGCTCGCGCTGCAGGGTCTTCTGCCGTTGGGATGCTGTCTTTTCCTCTTGGGCTAGACGTCGCTGTTTCTGTTCGAGCCACGATGAGTAGTTGCCTTTCCACGGGATCCCGTAACCTCGGTCCAGCTCCAGAATCCAGCCGGCGACGTTGTCGAGGAAATAGCGATCGTGGGTGACGGCGATCACCGTGCCCGCATAATCTTGCAGGTGACGTTCCAGCCAGGCAACTGACTCCGCATCGAGGTGGTTGGTCGGCTCGTCCAGGAGCAGAATGTCAGGCTGCAGCAGCAGGAGCCGGCAGAGTGCCACGCGACGGCGCTCACCACCGGAAAGGATGGCCACAGGGCTATCACCGGGTGGGCAGCGCAGTGCGTCCATCGCCAATTCGAGGCGGCTGTCCAGGTCCCAGGCGTTGAGCGCATCGATACGGTCCTGCACGGCGGCCTGCCGTTCGAGCAGGCTGTCCATTTCGCCGGTGCTGAGGTCATCAGCAAAACGCTGGTTGATCTCCTCGAACTCGCGCAGCGCGGTGATGGCCGGCTGGACACCCTCTTCGCAGATGGCGCGCACGGTTTGCTGGTCGTCCAACTGCGGCTCTTGCGGCAAATAGCCGATGGTATAGCCGGGAGCGAGCACGGTTTCCCCGCGAAATTCCGTTTCGACACCGGCCATGATGCGCAGGAGGGTACTCTTGCCTGAGCCGTTGAGGCCAATGACGCCAATTTTGGCGCCGTAGAAGTACGACAGGCTGATGTCGCGCAGAACTTCTTTGTTGGGTGGATACGTTTTACCCACACCCATCATGGAATAGATGATTTTGTCGGTCATGCTGGCCCCATTTTTGGGCTAGTGTAGCACACGGGCGGCACAATCCGAAAAACGTGGGGCCTGGCAGTAACGTGCATCGTTATCGAGTGTGAGGAAAGCAGACATGCAGGAAGACGGTCGGCAGCTGGCTATCGTGCTCAGCGGGGGTGGTGCGCGCGGGGCACTGCAAGTCGGGGCACTCCGAGCCCTGGTCGAGGGTGGAATCCAGCCGCAGTTGCTCGTGGGCACGTCGGTAGGTGCGATCAACGCGGTGTACCTGGGTCTCCACGGCTGGACGCAGCCGGCAGTGGAGAACTTGCAGCAGGTTTGGCGGCGCGCGGCAACAGCCGAATTGCTGCCGTCCAACTATCTGTGGCTGACGATGCGCTCGCTGCTGCGGATCAACCGCACGGAAGGTGAAACCCGTCTGCGCAATTTTGCCGCTTCGACCGGCGTCACCGCCACGACGCGTTTTGGTGACATGCAGGGTATGCGCGTTTTGGTCGTGGCGACCGATCTCAGCCGCGGCGGCCTGGTCATTTATGGGGACGACCCTCACACGCGGGTGATGGATGCGGTGATCGGCTCGGCCGCTGTGCCGCCGTGGGTGGCACCGGTGCAGCACGACGACCGCATACTCGTCGACGGCGGGCTGGTCAGCAACCTGCCGATCCAGGCTGCGCTGCTGAGCGGCGCCAGCGAGATCATTGCCCTCGACCTGCACGACGCCCGCATCCTGAACCAGGCATCCAACAGCATCGGCAATTTTCTGGTCCGGCTGCTGGCGATCAACCAACACCGCTTGACCGAGTTGGAGCTGGAACTGGCGGCGGCCAAGGGGGTCGTGGTGCACCACATTCCCCTGCTGCCCACGCGCGCCGTTGCCTTTTGGGACTTCGCCCGCACGCCGGCCTTGATCGAAACGGGTTACCGTGTGGCACTATCCGAGATGGCGCGGTGGCCGGCAAGCATTGCTCGGTGAAGCCTGTCCATACCACCGACCGCAACCTCACTCTTCCTCTACACCGTCGGCGCCAACGATGCGAAAACGACGCGGCAGCGGCATGAGCGGTGTGGCGTCGATCGGGCTGTGCAGACCATTGCTGGACCAGGCGTGCTCACCGGGATACAGATGATTCGTTGCGGCGGGTGGATTGACGATGATCATCGGCGGCTGCGTGTGCACGGGATAATTGTCCTGCCGCGCGGGTGGAGCCGCCGCCGAGGTGGCACGACGCATCAAAGATGCAATGAGCAGGCTCGTGGGAATACTGGCTGCTACCCCAAAGACCACGCCAATGACCACCGCCATTGCTTCGGTGCTCATCCGCTCACCGATCACAAACGCCATCACACCCGCAAACACGAGCAGAATCAGGGCAACCAGTCGGCTCATCATAGTGTTCTCCCCTCCGGCACGGCAATTTGTTTGACTTCGTGTGGGCTCCAGCGGCGTGAACGACGCCCGCCTTCGCGCAGCACGTCGACGACGCGGCGCAGGGTGGACTCGTTGATCCAGGCCGCCTGGAAGTGCACCGTCAACCCCTTGCTGACAAGCAGGAAGTCACCCGCTCCGCGCAACTTCTCGGCACCTGACCCTGCCAGACCCGTAGCGATCTTAGCTTCCTCTGGACTGGTGACGCTGCCCACCAGCCGCACCGGAAAATTGGCCTTGAGCATACCGCCCACCGCGGCGCTGGTCGGTTTCTGAGTGCAGCAGATCAAATGAATGCCGGACTCGCGCCCGCGCTGGGCCAGACGAGTGAGGGCCTGCTCGACAGACTTGCCACCCGTTTGCACCAGGTCGGCCAGTTCGTCGACCGCCAGCACGATGCGCGGCGTGTCGACGGGCCGGCGCAGCTGCCGTGCCAGGGCATCGCGGCGTTCCATTTCAGCCACCATATTGGCCAGGACCGTGGGAATCTCGTCGAGCGTCGCCACCAGCGGGCGCAGCAGGTGCGGAAACCCCTCCAGCGGGCCAAAGCCGCGCCCCTTGGGATCGACCAGAACCAGCTGCAAGGCACCCTGGCGGTTGTGCATGGCCAGTGACGTGAGAATGGCCCGCGCCAGGGCCGTTTTGCCACTGCCGGTGGTGCCGGCAATCAGCACGTGCGTCACGTCGGGCGAAGGCAGCCGCAGCAGCAGGGGGGTCTGTTCTTCGTCGACCCCCAGCACCGCCGTAATCGGCGGGATGTTGGACAACCGCGCACACAGCGGCACCAGATCGATGGGGGCCGGCTGCGTCTCGCGTGCCACTTCGATTTGGATTCTGTCCCCGTCGCGGAAGATGCGGGTCGACCGTGCTCCCAAGGCCAGGGCGATCTCCTCCGCCAGCGCGCTCACCCGGCCCACGCGGGTACCCAGGGGAGTGACAAGTTCGAACCGGGTGTAGCGGGTGGTGACCATACCCCCCGCCACCCGCCCCGTGACTTTGTGGCTGGCCAAAACCGCTTCGATCCGGTCGGCCTGCATGTCCAGTTGTCGGCGCATAGGCTGTTGTCCCCTGAAACGTGTGCACCACCGCGTTTGGTTGATCACGCGCCAGGGCCGGCAACTACGACCTACGTGCTGTGTCTGACACCAGTCATTGCCCGGGTTGTGGAAGTGTTTGTATTATAACAGAACATACGTTCTATGTCAAGAGCCCTGTGACGATTTTGTGACTTGACATGCGGGCGCGCCGGCTGTATGATTCTCGCAGTTTATTTCAGGTACCGGTGCCGGCCGATGAATGGATGTGAGGATCCCCACCCACGATACGGGTTGCCGGCCCGGGCACGCAGGTGCCGTTGAATGCCGATGGTGGTCACCCGTCCCGCTGTCTCCGACGAAGCGTTATTGGCTCGTGAGCGTGCGCTGCGAGCCGTACCCTATTTTGCCGCGCTCGATGGTTGGATTGTGCGCGAGATTGCGCGCTGTACGCGGCGGGAAACCTACCAGTCTGGCGAGATGATCTTTATGGAAGGCGATCCCTGCGCTGGTTTGTTCTTGATTCAAACGGGTCTGGTAAAGATCTACAAGCTCTCGGCCGAAGGCCGCGAACAGACCCTGCACGCGCTGGGGCCTGGACAATCATTCAACGAGGTTGCCGTGTTGGACGGCGGCCCAAACCCGGCCAATACGACGGCAGTTGATGCAACGGTTGTCCTGCGCCTGCCGCGTGAGGATATCAGAGAGCTGGCCTACCGGCATCCGGCCTTGGCATGGGCCATGCTCGAACACATCGCCCGCCGCGCCCGGTTTCTGGTCAGCGTCGTGGAGGATTTGGGTCTGCGTTCGGTCAAAGCCCGGCTGGCCAAGCTGCTGCTCGAAGAAGCCCAGCGCAGCGCCGATGCCGGGTCGGTGGAACGCAGCCAGCTGCTGACCCAGCACGAGATGGCGTCACGCCTCGGCACGGTTCGTGAAATGATCGGGCGCGCCCTACGCAGCCTGGTTCAGGATGGGGCCATTCGGATCGACCGCCATCGGATCGAAGTGATCGACCGGGCAGAGCTGGAAGCACAGGCGCAGCTGTAGAGACGAAGGGGCATGGAACAAATCCTGCTGCTGGTTGGTGTGATTCTTCCACCTCGCGCCCTCGACGTACTGGGTGCGCTGGCGGAAGAATTCGTGGTGGATACCCCTTTTGGCCCTGCCGGTCCGTTTGCCCGCCGGGGCACAACCTTGCTCCTCCCCTATTCAGGTCTGCCCGATCGCACCGACCCACGGGCGACGTTGTGGGCAGCCAAAGACCACGGTGTGACACGCGTGCTTGGCTGGGACACGACGATCGCGATCAACCCGCTGTCCGCGCGCGGCAGCCTGCTCATTCCCGACGATTTCATCGACTGGACGCGCCACCAACCAACCACCTATTTCGAGCGACGCGGTCTGGGTTACCTGCCGCAAATGCCAGCTTTCTGCCCGCAGTGCCGCGCAGCATTGAGCCGCGCCCTGCCGCTGGCCAGCCCGGCCGGCACCTATCTGGGCTTCGATGGCCCAAGACGCGAAACCGCCGCCGAAGCGCGCATGTTTCGCGCCTGGGGTGCCGATGTCTTGGGTCTCAACCTGGTACCAGAAGTTATCCTGGCCAAAGAATTGGAACTCTGTTTCGCCGGCCTGACGACGGTTGTCGAGCCGGCCAGTGACCGCGCGGCCGGAGAGGGCGGCGAGCATCGCGGCGAGTTTCGGGCTGCCCTGCGCCAGGTGCTGGATGTGCTGCCCGGTGTGTTGGCCGCGCTGGCGGCCGACCGCACGTGTGCTTGTGCCCAAAGCCAGGCTGGTCCGCGCGCACGCGGTGCTTTGGGTACCGATTGGAAAACCTGGTTTTGAGCGACACAAATCGGGCTGCGATGAAAGGTTTACCGGCTGTGATCGACGAGCTGATCGACTGTGGTCGCAGCCTGGTTGCCCATGGCTGGGTCTTGGGGCGGGGCGGCAATCTCAGCGCCCGCGTGGACGACACTATCTACGTAACGGCACGCGGCGCCGTATTGGACCAGCTGACGGTCAGCGATTTTGTGGCGGTGGCAGCATCAGCCGGGTGTGTGATAGGCAGCGGCCAGCCGTCATCCGAGCTACCGATGCACCTGGCGGCCTACGACGCGGACGCCAGCACCCGGGCGGTGGTTCATGCCCATCCGCCCTATGCGATTGCCTGTGGTGTCGTGGATCTGGCGCTGCCAGCTCTGACACCCGATTTTCTCGTGCACCTGGGCAGCGAAGTGCCCCTGCTGCCCTATCTGCAGCCAGGCAGCCAGGACCTGAGCGCGGCTGTCAGGCACGCGCTCACGCGGGCCACAGCCCTGCTGCTGCAGAACCACGGCATGCTCGCCGTGGGACGCTCCGTCGATCAGGCACTTCTGCGAACGAGCCTGGTTGAAGAAACGGCGCGCATCTTGCTCGCCGCCCACGCCACCGGCCGGCCAGTCCGTACCCTGAGCGAGGCAGACCGAACAGAACTCCTGGCTATCCGCTACGCCGTTCGAAATTGAGGTGCCACCCATGACTTCGTTGACGCACATGCGTTGTGTGGCCTGCCGGTCTGACGCCCCGCGGGCCACAGCGGCTGAAATGGCCGAGTACATGCCCCAGGTCCCAGACTGGCGGATCGTTGAACAGGATGGAATTCGACGCCTGACACGCGTGTATACCTTTCCCGACTTTGTATCTGCCCTGGTATTCACCAACCGGGTCGGTGCGCTGGCCGAAGAAGAGGGCCATCACCCCGCTTTGCTAACGGAATGGGGCCGCGTGACCGTCACCTGGTGGACCCATAAAATTCGGGGGCTACACCGCAACGACTTCATTGCGGCGGCTAAGACCGATCTGCTGGCGTGATAGGTGAAAACGTGATGCGTGAAAACGTGATGCGTGAAAACGTGAAAACGTGATGCGTGAAAACGTGATGCGTGAAAACGTGATGCGTGAAG
>JAYRNS010000282.1:0-3087 GCA_041912075.1 Anaerolineae bacterium | reverse complement strand
TGCCAGGCATCGATCACCGGCTGTCCATCGATAAACAGGCGCATACCATCGTCGACCAGGGTGTTGAACCGGTATAACCCTTGGTCGAACCAGATGGCGCGCGTCCAGCGAGCTGAGAAATTGTCAGGCGGGATGCCGGGTCCGGGTGAGCCGAAGCCCCAATCGAAGTCGATCACGGGATCGTTGCGTACCAGTGACGGGCTGCCATCCAGGAAGCGGTTTGCCCAGTATTCACCGCGCCAATCAGGGAAGGGCGTGATCTGGTCCCACCAGAACATGATCATGGCGTCGCCCAGCGCCTCGAAGTATTCGACGCGCACTGTATGATTGCCCGCACCCAACGTGAGATCGGTGGTGATCTCACGCCGGCTGCCCACACGCCAGTCATCCAGCGCCAGCAGACCGTCGATGTAGAAGCGGACACCGTCATCGACGATGGCGTGGAACCGGTAGACCCCCTGGTCAAAATAGAGGGTCCTGGTCCAACGGGCCGAAAAATTATCCACGGGATAACCGGGTGCAAAACTTCCTGGACCCCAATTGAAATTGATGGCGTTGTCGTTACGCACCAACGCCGGCGCCCCGAACAGATCGCGGTTGGTAAAATACTCCCCGCGCCAGGCTGTGATCACCGGGGTGGGTGTGGCCGTGGGCCAGAAAACCGGCGTGTTCGTTGGCGTAGCAGTGACCACCACAGGCGGAAACGTGGGTGTGGCGGTCACGACGATCACCGGGCGGGTGGGTGTGGCCGTCGGGAATACCCACGGTGTGGCGGTGGGTGTGGCGGTGGTAATCACGAGACCGGTGGGTGTCGGGCTGGGTGTGGCTGTAGGTACGAGCGTCGCCAGTCCGGGTAGGACACGCACGAGGGCCGAAGCCCGTGCGCCAGTTTCCTGCGATTCGGCGACCACCTGGAGGGTGGGCAGACTTGCCCAGGGTTCTTCCGTAGGCACCGTGATGCCGGTACGGAAATTGCCATCGCTGCCGATAGTCACCACGCCCAATGGGAATCTCGATTCCACCACACCGGCTTCGGGCAGTGGGTTGCGCAGGTACAGGACAACGGTATTGAATGGCTGCCAGTTGGCACCTTCAGCCAGGATCGTCGTGCCAGCGCTGGTCGTGTTGGGAATGAGCGCCAGGATGGGCAGACTGACCGGTGTGGCGGTGGGTGTGGGGGTTACCTGTGGCGCACGGTTGAACACACAGCTGGCCAGTGCGCCCAGGCCAAAAATGGCCAGCACGGCGACGATGGCCGCCCCGTAGATCAGCGTGCGCGGCCAGCGGCGAGCCGATGGTGCGGCCGGTGAGGTTCCATTGGGTGGTACCATACCTGCGACTCCTTCCCACGGGAACGTAACCAGACGTGAACAAAATGATCACGACCATATCACAAAGGCTGCAAACGGGATGGGCAGCCTGCATCAGTGATGACGATGATCGAGGGTGATTTGTTCCGCGAAGGTTTGACAATTGGCCAGATATCCGTACACTTGGGTGCGACCCACATGGAGACCTCCTGTACGACCATTCGCAGCTCGCAAAGGAGAAATGCCTCATGCCCACCGTACGCAGCGGGTCACCGCTCGATCGCCGCTGGCCGCTCGCCGTCCTGTGTGGACTGTGCATCGTTGTGGTGCTAAGTGGCTGTGTGCCGGTTACGGCGCCAGCCGCTGCCCCGACCAGTGCACCAGGAACTGCTCCAACGTCCGCCCCGGAGGCTGCCGCAACCACCGCGGTCTCATTCATGGTGTTTGGCGATCCTGCTGAACTCAAAGCGTACCAGAACATCGTGGACAGCTTCGAAGTGCAAAACCCCGATGTCGATGTCGAACTGATCCATATCCCTAGCCAGACCGACTATCGCCAGCGTCTGGGGACCGATTTTGCGGCCGGCACCGCCGCTGACGTCGTGCTGCTCAACTACCGCCGGGTCGTGCCGTTTGCCGCCAAGGATGCCCTGGTACCGCTCGACAGCTACCTGGCGGCCAGCCAAACGGTGAGCACTACGGCCTTCTACACCGAGACCCTGTCTGCCTTCACCTGGAACGAGAACATCTGGTGTCTGCCGCAGAACCTGTCCAGTCTGGTCGTTTACTACAACAAGGATTTGTTCGAAGCCGCGGGGGTACCTGAGCCAACCGCCGATTGGACCTGGGACGATTTTGTTGCCGCGGCCAAGGCGTTGACCCTCGATACCGACGGGGATGGCACGATCGACCAGTACGGCCTGGGGACCGAAGTGTCGTTCCTGCGTCTGGCACCTTTCATCTGGCAGAACGGCGGTGAGATCGTGGATGACCCGTATCGACCCACCGTCCTGACGCTGGACATGCCGGAAAGCCGTGAGGCGTTCCAGTGGTTCGTCGATCTGCAAACCAAAGAGCACGTCGTGCCCGATGCGGCCGCGGAGGAAGCCGAAGACAGCGAAAGCCGCTTCATCAATGGCCGCAATGCCATGCACCTGCAGAGCCGGCGCATCGTCCCGACGCTGCGTGAAAGTGCCGCTTTTGACTGGGACGTCGCACCCCTGCCGCAGAACAAACAGGCCGCCACCGTGCTGCACAGCGACGGCTACTGCATGGCTGCGACCACCAAAAACAAGGACGCCGCCTGGCGGCTGATCGAGTTCGCCAACAGTCCAGAAGGTCAGGAAATCGTGGCTGCGACTGGCCGGACGGTGCCATCGATCAAGTCGGTCGCCGAGTCACCAGCATTTTTGGATCCCAATACCAAGCCGGCCAATGCCAGGGTGTGGCTCGACGTACTGCCCATTCTGCGCAACATGCCAGTGACCGAGACGTGGATCGACGTCGAATCGATCGTCGACAGCGAATTGGAGCGGGCTTATTATGGACAGGCCACGGTCGATGAGGCCATCGAGGCGGCCATGACACGCGCGCGGGAATACCTGGGAGAATGATTGACGCGGTGGGTGCCGGCGTCGGGAACATTCAGGTCGACCACCTGCCGCCGGCACCGACCGTGCGGGGCTGCAGCCCAACCGGTTACCAGCTCCGCCCTCCTCATCATGAAATCACACGACACCTATCGCCGACAGCTGCGTTTGCTGCTGCTGCCCTATCT
>JAYRNS010000281.1:0-3409 GCA_041912075.1 Anaerolineae bacterium | reverse complement strand
GTCAAAGAATCCCCACTGCGTATCCGGCCCCGCGGCCGGGTGGCGGTGTCGTTGAATTGAGCCGTTATGCCCACCAGCACCAAACCGGATGCACCGGTCGAGCGCTACACCGCAGCGAACGGCGCCGTCATCTTTCGCATCGCCGTCGAGGCCTTTACCGATTTTTATGCCTGGACCTACCTGGTCCTGGCCGGCGACACCATCACCCTCTTCGATACCGGATCCAGTTACCCGGCCACCATCCGTGACCTGCGGCAGGGGTTCGACCGCATCCGTGACGAGTTCGGGGTGCCGGTCAGCCTCGGCGACGTGCAGACGATCCTCATCACACATGGCCACATCGATCACTACGGCGGGTTGAACGCCGTCCTGCCGTTTACGCCGCAGGCGCGCGTGATCGTGCATGAGCTCGACCTGCGCATCCTGGTCAACCACGACGAGCGTGTGGTGGTGATCAGCAAACGTATGGACAGCTATCTGCAGCAGGCCGGCGTCTCCGACGAGCGCCGTGAACGGTTGTTACAGATGTACCTGGCGGCCAAGGCCTATTTCCGCTCGGTCGAGGTGCACGAAGTAATCCGCCACGACACGATGCTGGCCGGCGGGCTGGAAGTGTTTCACGTGCCGGGTCACTGCCCGGGCCAGCTGGTGACACGCATCGATGACATTCTCTTGAGCGCCGACCAGGTGCTGCCGCGCATCTCGCCGCACCAATCGCCGGAGAGCATCGTCAACTATACCGGGCTGGGGCACTACCTCGAATCGCTGCAAAAGGTCAAAACCATCACCGGCATTCGTCTGGCCCTGGGCGGGCACGAGACGCCGATCCCCGACTTGTACACGCGCATCGGCGAGATCGAAAAGACGCACGAGCAGCGCCTGGCGCGCGTCCTGGACATTTGCGCTGCGCCCGGGCCGGGTCTGACGATCAGCGACATCTCGCGCGAGATGTTCAGCGCGCTCAGCGGCTACAACGTGCTGCTGGGTCTGGAAGAGGCCGGCGCCCACGTCGAGTATCTCTACCAGCGCGGTCTGCTGGCCGTGAGCAACCTGGACGAAGTGGAGCACGCCCAGAACCCCGCCATCCGCTACCGCCGCCTCTAGCCGTTTCCAAGGCAAGCGCTGCGCGTCTGCGATCAATCACCATGCCAATTTGACCTTCGAAACGGCATAGAAAGATCACGATGTTACCACCCAGTCACATTGCCTATACCTGGGCCGCGCTCAGCCTGGCCCAAGACCCGCTCGGCCAGTTCGAGGACGCCGACTACCGTCTCGTCGCGCTGGCCGCGATTGCGCCCGATTTGATCGACAAGCCGTTGGCGTGGGTCTATTTTTACGAGCGTTATAAATCGGCGGTGCTGTTTGCGCACACCATCTGGAGTTTCTTACTTGCCCTCGTGTTGGGTGTCTGGTATGCGCCACGACATTTGGTGTATGCCCTGGCCTACGCCGGCCACGCCCTGGCCGACCGGCTGTGGTATTTCCCGGCCACATTCTACTGGCCGCTGCGCGGCTGGCGGTTTCACGTCTGGGGCAAGCGCGGCTCGGAGCAGGAGAAGATCGGGCTGGCCTACTGGTACGCCTTTACGCGCCGGCCGGAGCTGTGGGCATGGGAGCTCGGTGGGATGTTGGCTGGGCTGTGGTTCGTCTGGCGGCACCGGCTGTATCGTCGCGAGAACCTGGTACGGTTCGTGCTGACGGGGCGGGTACGGTAGGAATGACCCGCCTACGCCGGCGCCAGCTCGCTGGCCACGGACGTCGCGATGGGTTGACTCTCCAGGTACAACGTGTCATAGCTCAGATCGAGTCCCCCGGGCCATACTACTGAACCAGCCACCACGCGGGCTGCCTGAAAAACGCCGAGGTTTTGCAGGCGCACAAACACACCGCGCTGCAGGTAAGGCTTGACGTCGAACTGCCGGCGCTCGCCGTTTTCGAATTCGATTTCAAGTTGATAGTCAGTAACGGGTCGAACGTGAGTCACATAAGGATTCATATCGATTTTCGGCGTATTCGGCATGAAGGTGCGGCACGTGGTGCTGCTTGTCGTCAAAAAAGTACATACGAATCACGATGCCGTAAAACATAGAGAGAATTGGCACGATCGTTCTCCTGTAATAGGCTCCGCGTGTGGTCGTCAGCCCACACGATTATATCAGGAATCAACGCAATACTCCAAGTGCTCGTGGGCATTGCCATCTTGACGTACTCACCATACGGACTTACAATCTCGACACCCTGGACGGGAGGTGCGTCATGGCACGCGTATGGCAGTTGCAAGAGGCAAAAAACAAATTCAGCGAAGTGGTCGAGGAAGCCATTGCGAGCGGCCCTCAAGTCATCACCCGGCGAGGCATCGAAACTGCGGTTGTGCTTTCGTATGACGATTATCGTTCGCTGCTGCTCAAACGCAAGAGCCTTTCCACATTCTTTCGAGAGTCACCGCTCCTTGGTGAAGACCTGGACCTGACGCGAAACCAAAGCGGACCACGTGACGAGATCGATTCCCCTATTGCAGCCAGCGTCCTGGCAGGAGAATCCACGTTGGTCACGCGCAACGAAGATGACTTCATGAACGCTGGCATACCCATCGTCAACCCATGGAAACTCCCCTGACGATGCCAACGAACACGCTCATCCTGCTCTCCTGGAACGTCAATGGTGCGCGCGCGGTCTACCGCACGGGCTTCCTCGACTGGCTGGCCGCGGCCGCACCGGACATCCTCTGCCTGCAGGAGACACGCTGCGACGCCGAACAGCTGCCGGCCGACATGCGCCAGCCGCCCGGTTATCACACCTTCTGGCACAGCTCGCAGCGCAAAAAGGGTTACAGCGGCACTGCGCTCCTCACCCGCCAACCGCCCGACGCCGTCCGTTACGGGCTGGGCATCCCTGAGTTCGACGACGAAGGGCGCACGATCATCGCCGACTACCCGGATTTTGCCCTGATCAACTGTTATTTTCCCAACGGCGGCAGCGACAACGGCCGCGTGCCGTTCAAGCTGGCTTTCTACGACGCGTTCCTGGATCTGTGCGAGCAGCTGCGCGGCGCGGGGCGCCCGGTCATCTTCTGCGGTGACGTCAACACCGCCCACCAGGAAATCGACCTGGCGCGTCCGCGCGAAAACCGCAGTGCGACCGGCTTCCTGCGCGAGGAACGTGACTGGATCGACAAAGTCGTCGCCCGCGGTTACGTCGACACGCTGCGCCATCTCCATCCGAACCAGCCCGGGCTGTACACCTGGTGGGCGCAGTTTGCCGGCGCGCGAACGCGCAACGTCGGCTGGCGGCTGGACTATTTTTTCGTGACCCCCGAACTGCTGCCGCACGTGCGGGCTGCGTTCATTTTGCCGGAGGTGATGGGGAGTGATCATTGTCCGGTCGGAGTGGTGTTGGGGGCTGGGGG
>JAYRNS010000280.1:0-1767 GCA_041912075.1 Anaerolineae bacterium | reverse complement strand
CCCCCTCTCCGCTCGCCGTGCCAGCATAAACCACACGACAGCGCCAATCACGACGATAAACGGTCCGGCAATGGCCGATATCAACCCAAAAGTGATCGTCGGCACAACCCGGTCACGAAAGTCCACGGTAGCGCTGCCATCGGGGCCGTCCACTGTGACCGCAAAACCATAGTTGCCCTGCCGCGCGAGCTCAAAATGAGCGGCGTAATCGAGCGCATTGCCGGCGTTGGTATGGTTAGCCTCCATCTGGGTGACATCGCCGGTCGATTCTTCGGTCGACTGCACCTTCACCTGGATGCCGTCGCGCAGCTGGCGGCCGGTCGCCGCGTCGGCGACACGCGTATACACGGTGTACCGCCCCACCTGCGCGGGCGAGGGCCCAGCCCACACCAGCAGCACGTAGGGACCGATGGTCTTATCGGAAACAAAAATGCGGCTGCCGCCGGTGCCCGGACCTTCTGCCCGGACGGTCCCACTGCTGACCACCAACATCAGCAGCCATACCAACGTCACCATCGACCAGCGCCGCGGCGAATGTAACCAGACAGGCCAGCTGTTTGCGTTCATCGTTTATCCTCACGAACCACCCAACATCTTGAGCGTGCCGCGCATCTCCATCGGTTGGGCCATGATCCAGATACCTGCCGCCACCAGCAGTGCACACAACACCGCCCAGGGCAAAAATGCCTTGAAGGCGACGGCCAGCGCTGGGTGTTCACGCTGGGCAATCTGCCAGGCCACCAGCAGCGAGCCACTGAGACCGAGGTAGAGCAGCACGACTTCGATGGGAAAGAGCAGGTCAGGCCAGACGAGCGGACCCAACTGCCAGGCCGGTTCTCCGAGCGGCCGGCCCAGCCGCAGTAGGAAGCTCTGCAGGACCGGCACGATCGTCAGACCGCCGGTCAGGAAGTGGAAACTGTAGTGGGCCAACCACATGCCAAAACCGACCGGCACCAACGCCGGTACATAGCGTGCAATCACAGCGCGCAGCGGCAGCACCGTGGCGCTCCACGCCCGGCTCAGCAGGCCAGTCAGGCTGAGCAGCACGATGGGGATGACGATCAGCCCGGTCACAAACAGCAGAAAAATCGCTAAGGTGCTGCTGCCCAAACCAGGCAGCCCGATGATCCAGCGGATAACACCATAAACCGGGCGGATCATGCCAAACGCGTTCATGAAACCGCCAAACACCAGCAATACCAGCAGCGCCAGCAGATCGTAGCGCTGGCTTAGCCGGCCAATGCCACTGCGCCAGGGATCGTGCCACAGTTCGCGCGTGGGCACGCGCGCCAGCCAACCGACGTTATCGTACGGGCAGGCGTGCACACAGTCCAAACAAAAGGTACAGTCGGCGTTGCCCACCTTCAGCGGTTGGAACAGATGAAGCTCGCAGCCCGCCTGGATGCCATCGACCAGGGCAATCGGTGTGCTGCCGCGCGGCACTGCCTGGCGCACTGACCGCTCATCCGCCGCCGGTGCTTCGGGCAGCACACGGCCACGAATACAGTCCTTTGTGACACAGCTTGCACAGAGGTCAGGGCTGCGCACCTTGATTTCAGTGGGGCTGATCAGGGAGCCGAAGAAGTTGAACTGGCCGACCGGGCAGACGGCCTTACAGAAGGTGGCCCCAGGAAACAGCAGGTCGACGATGAAAGCCGTCAGAAAATATCCCACGATCAGCCAGGCGGTAAGCCAGGGGCTGGCCCACAGGTCCCAGCGCTCGTAAGCAAAAAAGAAGGCGAAAAGCAGCGCGGTGGCAAACCACTT
>JAYRNS010000279.1:0-1540 GCA_041912075.1 Anaerolineae bacterium | reverse complement strand
CCTGCTTAGCCGCTGTTTCCACCCGCCTCACTAGCGATAGTCAACAGTGGCACGCCAACCCCAGCCTGCGCAGGCAGGCTTCGTCTGCGTAGCCGCGGTTTCCAACCGCCACGCAACCGCCAGGCACCTACAATGGTTAACGATTTTGGATGTCAATTTTTCGCGCCAAAACTAATACATCTGCCGATAATCCCCCACATGGCATTGGTGATCCCTTCTTTCGCGTCCCATTCGTCGCATTCGCATCCTTATTCGCGGACGGCACCCCTGTTTCCCATTTGCCGTCTCCCATGTTATACTGCCAGCAATCATCCTGCCTACCGGAGTCACTCACGCGTGCACGATCACTTCTACGCCGTCATCCTGGCCGGCGGTGGGGGAACCCGTCTGTGGCCTCGCAGCCGTAAAACCCACCCCAAACAGTTCCTCGACCTGGCCGGCGAGGAAACGATGCTGCAAGCCGCCTACACCCGCATTGCACCCATCCTCCCCCCTGAACGCGTCCTCGTCATCACCAACGTCGAGTACACCGCGACGGTGCAGCAGCAGCTGCCAGCCCTGCCGGCACACAACATCATTGGCGAACCGGTCGGCCGCGGCACCGCACCGGCCATTGGCCTGGCAGCCATCCTCCTACAACAACGCGATCCCGAATCGATCATGGCTGTGCTGACCGCCGATCACCTGATTGCGCGCCAGGAGCCTTTTCGCCGCGTTCTCCTGGCCACGGCGCAGATCGCCGCCACACCAGGCCGCCTGGTAACACTCTCGATCACGCCGACCTTTGCCGAAACGGGCTACGGCTACGTCGAACGCGGTGTCGAGGTCGAACGCGCCCACGGTTTCGTCGCCTACCGCGTGCAGCGCTTTACCGAAAAACCAAACCGCGACACCGCCGAACGTTTTGTGGCCAGCGGCCGCTACGGCTGGAACAGCGGCATGTTCGTCTGGCGTTGCGATTCAATTCTGGAGGAGATCGCACGTCAGATGCCAACGCTGCGTGCCCACCTGGTTACCATCACCGCTGCCCTGGGCACGGCCGACGAAGCGCTTGTGTTGGCCACGGTCTGGCCACAAATCCGGTCCGAAACGATCGATTTTGGCATCATGGAGGGCGCACGCGACGTCGTCACCCTGCCGGTCGACATCGGCTGGAACGACGTCGGCAGTTGGGCCGCCCTGGCCGATGAACTGCCGGCCAACGAAGAGGGTAACGTCGTGCACGGTCCGCACGTCTTGATCGATACACATAACAGCTTTGTCTTTAGCGACGGCCGGCTCATTGCCACGATCGGTCTCGACAACATGATCGTGGTCGATACTGCCGATGCACTGCTCATCTGCCCGCGGACGCGGGCGCAGGACGTCAAAAAAGTCACCGAGGCCCTTCAGGCCCGCGGTCTGCGCGCATACCTGGAAGGTTCAGTGACTAAGAGCTAATCTGGAGTGCGGCAGCATAGCTGCCGCTTTGGCGTGCGTCGCGCCAATACAAAGCGCAAGCCAGGCTTGCGCACTCCAAATCGTGGCGTTCGGCAGCCAT
>JAYRNS010000278.1:0-2940 GCA_041912075.1 Anaerolineae bacterium | reverse complement strand
CGGCTGCTGCGCCGCCATCAGCGTATTCCAGCGGCCGAACAGCCGTGGAAACTCCGCCAGCCGGGCGAAACCGTGCGCCGGCGGGGAAGATGCGTCCCAAATCGCGGCCGGCTCGACTGAGCTCGCCGAAGTCGCGGGGGAAACCACCGGTTGCTGGCTGGGGTTGCCCGGTCGAAAATCGGGCCAGAAAAACGGGTTGAGCAGGTAGACCACCGCCAGCGCCGCCACGCCGAAGACGATGGCGTCGCGCGCCGCCGCACGCCAGGTGATGCGCCGCAGAACCAGACCGTACCCGACGAGACTGGCAAACAGGACGGCTCCGATCGCCAATCCGGTGATCTTGACCGAACAGGCCAGCCCGGTCAGGATGCCGGTTGCCAGGCTGGCCCACAACCGCCGGCGGCTCGAGGTCTGGGCGACGTAGTAACCGGCGCCCAGACAGGCGGCGAGTAGAAAAAAATTGTAGTGGATATCGGTCATGGCGTGGGTCGCCATGCGGATGAACGTGCCGTTGGCCAGGGTCAGACCCGCGGCCAGCACCCCGGCCAGCCAGCCGGCGAGGTAGTCACCCAGGACAAACAACAGCACGCAGGTCAGAACACCCACAACCGCAGCCGCAGCCCGGCCGCGCCGCAGGATATCGGCCGGCGGGACGCGCCCGTCGGCCACGTTTTCGGCATAGGTGCGGGTGCCATCGTACAGCCCAAAAAAGCTAGCCCCAGCTTTGGCCGTGTTGGAATAGAGCCGCAGTGGCAGACCGGTCAGGATCTTGCCCAACGGCATGTTCAAGCTGCCCCAGGCGTGACATTCAGGGCACGCCCAGGTTTGCCAGGAGAAATCATGCGCCAGCAGAGCGTCGGTGTAGTAGTAGCCAGCCGAGATCCAGCCGGCTTCGTCTTCGTGAAACGAGGCGTCATCCAGCGCGCCAAAGATGACGAGGGTTGCCAGCACGGTCACGACCAGCACGCCCACGCCAAACAAAAGCCGCCGGCGGCGGCGTGCCGTGTCCGGGCCGGCTGCAGCTCGACTGGCTTCGACGTTGGGAGGGGGATCGTGATCAACGGTCATGGGATGCTATGCTTGCGGCTGTCCGTCCGCGGTGGCATTTGCTGGTGCACTCAGTTTTCTGCTCGCCCAGGGATGTTGTGCTGTTCGCGCAGCGTTTCGATGCGAATACCTTGCCCATCGCGCAGGCTGCGCCGCGCCTGGGCAATACGTTCCTGGAAACGTGGATCGCGCAGCAATAACTCCTCCCACCAGGTTTCCGGATCTTCAAATCCGATCAAGATGCCGGCGGGAACGCCATGGCGCGTGATGATGATATCTTCCTTTTCGGCCAGGCGCAGGTAACGTGAGAGATCATCTTTTACTTGATTGAGTGGAACCTGAATCATGCGGTTTTTCTCCCATATTCAGCCAGCCATTTCATGGCTTCATTCTTCTCCCGAATCGCAAGCACCTCGACCATACCACCCTCGTGCTCATAGAAAACATCGTAGAACGTTCGGATGTCGCCAATACGTAGACGATACTGCGGCCACTTCATTGCTTCCAATCGCTTGATACGGCTTTGGCTGGTTTTTTCTGGTTCAAAGCGCAAAGGGGTCTCGATTGCATCCAGGACTTCACTGCGCTCGTTAGCGCGCAATGCTAGCAGGTCTTCTTCAGCCTGTGGAGCAAAGATTATTTCGTACCGCAACGGCTGTTTCCTCAGCTATTCAACGGACACCATCGAAACCGAGAATCTGGCTATATTGTAGCTATATCGCTGGACATGTCAAATCATTCCGTACGGCTGCCGGCTCTGCCTTTGCACCAACCGCGTCCCATGGCCGTACTCAATAGACCGTCGTCGCGCGCGACTTCGAGTAAACATCGCCACGCCCGCCGTCAACGAATGGTGATCGAATAAACGAACCACCATTCGCTCATTCGTTCTCGCATTCGTTGACGGCATTCGTTGACGGCCCCCTACTCCGTACTCCCTACTCCCCACCTCCACACTGCATATTCCACCCCACCGCCACCATCGAGATATCGAACACGTCGATCACCCCGTCGTGGTTGAGGTCGTATTCCGCCAGGTAGGCCTGCGGGTCTGCGAAGCGCGCGGCCACCAGCATGATGTCGGCCGCCGTGACCACGTTGTCACCGTCGAGGTCGTAACACGGCACGGTCGACTCAACCGTCACACTGCCGTTGTTGGTCCCACCGCGGATCGATTCGCCGCGGTAGAACACGTCGCTGTTCTGCAGCGGTGGCTGGAGCACAAGCGCCAGGCTGGTCGTCCCCAGCGGTGCGGTGTTGCGCACCTGGAAACGTACCGTGGCCAGCACGAAGGTGCCATCGGCATCATCCCCACCCAGCAGTTTGCCGGCCGCATAGGTGACCTGGCCGGCGGTGTTATCGAAACTGCTGGCCAGCACCGTCGGCAGCGCCGGACCCGGCAGGATCTCCAGCACCTCGAAGCGCGCCGCATCGAAGCTCAGGAAGGCATCCACCGTATCGACCGGCTGCACCCCAGCTTCGGCCACCAGGTTCACCAGGAACTCTTGACCCAGCCCCACGCCCTGCCCCGGCGGAACCACGCGCAAGTGCACGGTGTTGGTGGGCAGACCAGACGCCTCGATCCCATTCTCCGCCGGCGGCTGCGCGGCACCGCCCTGCAGGTAGTTGCTGGCCAGGATCGAGAAGTCGGTACTGGTGATCACCTCGTTGAAGTCGAAGTCGGCGCGTCCATCGTAACCCGGATCATTCTGCCCCAGCCCGTACGTCGCCGCCAGCAGTGAGAAGTCGGCACCGGTCACGGCGTTGTTGTCGTTGGTATCACCACCCAGCTGCGTGCCCAGGTCCAGCCCGTTCACTCCCGCCGCGCTGACGATGACGTCCGCCAGCCGCCGTGCCAGGTGATTCAGATGTTTGACCCACACGTCGTACGTG
>JAYRNS010000277.1:0-18124 GCA_041912075.1 Anaerolineae bacterium | reverse complement strand
TCGCGACGCTGGTACCAGCGAGCAGCTGACCCTCACCCAGGCCGTGCAGCAGCTCAGCCTGGCCATGCAGGCCTTCGAAAGCTCACGTCACCACCTGCAGCAGGCCATCTACCTCGTCACCACCGCGATCGAGACCCAACACAACAAAACGTGAGTGAACTGTGATCCAACCGTGATCCAACGGTGATGCCGTTGGTGTAGCATGCCGTCATTGCGTGGCTGCAAAAGAGTCTGGCGTCTCGCCAGAAAGATGCTCTTTCTTGCGTGCGCCGTTATGACGGCTTTTTTGTTTGGGTTCTATCCGAAAACTCGGGAAATACCTGGTAAGCTATATTTCCTGGTCGGTTATTCGGACAGCCCTTTATGCGGTTGACCGATCGTGAGGCCATGAGTTCATTCGACGAAAGTACCCAGGCATTCATCGTGCGTTTCTGGCGTGAGCGGCGGGAGATCGAAGCGGCCATGCCCGAATGGCGTGGTGTGGTCGAGCACGTGCGCAGCGGTGACCGCCGGTATTTGAAGAGTTTCGATGAGCTGGTGCAGTTCATCGCCTGGCACCTCAGCCAGGTACAGCCGGAAGGTTGAGCGATGAGTCAATTCACCATCCTGCAGGACATTTCGCGCGAGCTGCGGCGGCGCATCCACGCGGCCCTGAGCACCGCGCCCGATGCCGACCTGGGCCTCAACAACCCGGAAACCGATATCACCCTTTCGCCACCGGCCAACGATCTGCAAGGTTCGCCACGTCTGTCGTTGTACCTCTACCACATCGAGCCGGACGGCAACCTGCGCAACCAGCGCGAGCTGGCCGTGGGTCGCGATGGCCTGCGTTTTCCCCCCCTGGCCATCCAGCTGCGTTACCTGGTGACACCCCTGGACGAAGAAGAAGAACACAACCAGCTGATGCTGGGACGTATCCTGCAGCACTTTCACGACACACCTTTCCTTGCCAGCCTGGATGGTGTGCCCCTTGATAACAGCCACGGGGGCAACAGCGCCCAACTGCGTATCGTCGTGGAACCGATGAACATGCAGGAGCTGGCCAACGTCTGGCAGTCCCTCGACGCCGATTACCGGTTGAGCCTGAGCTATCTCGTACGCACGGTCACCATCGACTCTGACCAGGGCGTGCGTGAGGCCAAACGGGTTGTCGAGTCCCATACGGCCGTCGGTCTGATACCTGGTTAGTCATTATGTTAATTGGCGAGGTCGATCGTTATTTTGCTCAACAAGCGCTGATCGTGGGTCGTGTGCGCGATGGTCTGACCGAACAGCCCACCCTGCAGCCGCCCACGGTCGCGCTGTACTATCAGGCGCCGGCCGGCCAGCCGCTGCCCAGGTACCCCCTACAGCCGCGCCGGCTGGCAGACGGCAGTTTCGTATTGGCGGGCGACCCCACGCGTGCCTTTCCGCCGCTGACCGGTGTGCAAACGCTGGACCTGCGCCTGGTGGCCGAAGCCCCCGGCTACCAGACTGGCAGCCGGGATTTCAGCCTGACCGCAGCTGATGTCACGCCACAGCCACAACCACGTACCATTGCCGGGCAGGTGGTCATGGTGCCACTGCTTGATGTCCCCTTACTCGAGCACGATTTCGACCTGCTGCCCCTGCCTATGAGTCTGAGCGGGCGTGTGGTCAATGCGGACGATCCCGGCCAGGCAGTGGATGGGGCTGAGGTTCGCATCACGGCCCCAGCACCGCGCGGTCCGGTTTTTAGCAGCACCAACGGTTTCTTCAACCTGACCGATCTGCCCGTCGCACGGCAGGTCACCCTACGCATCGCAAAGGCTGGATTTGTCGTGTTGGAAACATCAGTCATGCTGGACTATCGCCAACCGGTCTACCAACAAACCTTTGCACTCAGTACATAACGCGCATATCGCAGCATTCGCACACCTGGGCTCAACTGGCCAGCAGATAAAGGAGAACACACATGCCAGAATACCTTGCACCTGGAGTCTACGTCGAAGAGGTGCCTTCGGGGAACAAACCCATCGAAGGCGTGAGTACGAGCACCGCCGGCATGGTGGGGGTGACGCAGCGGGGGCCCGTCAACGACCCTACGCTCGTGACCAGTTTCGCCGATTTCACACGCAAATTTGGCGGCTACCTGGATCACCGCACCTTTACCAACAACCGCGATGCCCTGCCGTACGCCGCTGAAGGCTTTTTCGTCAACGGCGGCCAGCGTCTCTACGTAACCCGCATCGTCGGCGACGCCGCCGCCTTTGCCAGCGTCGATCTGTACGGCGAGCCACGCAGCAACAGCGCTAACACCACGCTCACGGCGCGCGTCGCGGCTGGCGCCGACACCCTGCTGCTCAACAGCGGCACCAACATCGCCAGCGGTGATATTCTCCTGCTGCTCGACGGTACCCGCTCCGAGTACGTAGAAGCGCAGAGTGCACCGGTCACGACCGGCGTGCGGCTGTTTGGCCAGCTGCGCAGTGCCCAGGCCGCCGCGGCAGCAGTCGTACAGCAAACAATCACGCTGAGCGGGCTGCCGGCCGACGACTTCACAGCCAACGTCACCGGTGCGATGACCGCCGGCGGTGGTCTGGCCTTGAATCCGGCGGCCGCTGCGGTCATGGTGGCGGGCAACATCCTGCGGCTGCGCGATACCGTGGATGCGACCCGCACCGAATTCGTCACCATCGCTACCAACGGCACGACCAACCTGGTCGAACCGGGGCTGCTGTTCAATCATGCCCAGGCAACCACCGAGGTCCTGCGGGTCACCACGGCCGCGGGTGGGGCTGCGACCACGCTGTCGACGGCCGGGCAAGTGGCTGACTTCGTGCTGGCTTTGACCTCCACCGCCGGTTTCAACGACAACGACGTCATTCGGGTCGGTGCCGGTGCCACCACCGAGTATCACGTGGTGCGCAACATCGTTTCGTCGCTCTCGATCGTCACCACGCCGGCACAGCAGATTCACGCGGCCGGCACCGCGGTCAGCAAGCAGGTGCCGCTGGTAAGGATCCATGCCCGCCACCAGGGTCAGTGGGGCAACAACCTGCGCATCAACGTGCGCTCGGCCAGTACCCTGAGCACCACCGTCACCCAGGCCGCAGCCCAGAACGATTCGCCAATCAAGCTCGGCGCTGTGTTTGGCCTGGCCGCCGGCAGCGTGTTGGATGTGACCCGTGGCAGCACTGCCGTTCTGCGCCAGCGCGTGACGGGTGCTAACCCCGCCACCAACGAGGTGGACCTGGCCGGCGGCGCGGCGGCGGCCCTGCTGGTCAACGACACCGCCAGCTCGGTCGAGTATGACCTGATCATCGAGCACCTCAACGCCGAAGGCAAAGTCAGCGAAAGTGAAGCCTTCCTGGGTCTGGGCATCGATCCCGATCACAACCGCTATGCCCCCAAGATCGTCGGTGCGTTCGACCGGGCGGCCGATGAACCGGCACGCGCCGGTGAATCAGAGCTGATCCGCGTCTCCGACCTGACGCGCAACGACGATGGTACCGACATCGGCGGTGCGGCAGCCCTGCGTCTCAGCCTGCCTGAAACCAGGGTCTCCCGGCGCCTGGTCGGCGGCAGCGACGATCTGGCCACGATCGACGCCAGTGCCTACATCGGCACACCGGCGGTCGACCCTGACGACCGCACCGGCATCTATGCGCTGGAGAACATCGACGACATCAGCCTGGTCGCCGTGCCTGGCCAGACCGACCAGGACATCCAGAATGCCGTCGTCAACCACTGCACGGCGATGCGTTATCGTTTTGCCATCCTCGACGCCCGGCCCAATGCCCGCCTCAAGGACGTCCAGGACCAGCGCCAGCTGTACGACACGACCTATGCCGCGCTGTACTACCCCTGGCTGGTCATCGGCGATGCCTTTGGGCGCAACGGCGACGTGCGCTACATCGCCCCCAGCGGGCACGTGGCCGGCATCTACGCCCGCAGCGACGTACAGCGTGGGGTGCACAAGGCGCCGGCCAACGAAGTAGTGCTGGGTGTGCGTGACCTGCAGGTGCGCCTGACCAAGGGTGAGCAGGACATCCTCAACCCGCGGCACGTCAACTGCTTGCGCGATTTTCGTGACCTCAACCGCGGCTTACGTGTTTGGGGTGCGCGTACGCTGAGCAGTGACCCGGAATGGAAATACGTCAACGTGCGCCGGCTCTTCCTCTTCGTCGAGAAGTCGATCGAGCGCGGCACCCAGTTTGCGGTCTTCGAGCCCAACGCCGAGCCGCTGTGGGCCACGATCAACCGCAGTGTGTCTAACTTCCTGACCGCCGTGTGGAAAAGCGGTGCTTTGGAAGGGGTCAAGCCCGAGGAAGCCTTCTTCGTCAAAGTGGACCGCAGCACGATGACGCAAAACGACATCGACAACGGGCGTCTCATCATCCTGGTGGGCATTGCGCCCGTCAAGCCGGCCGAGTTTGTCATTTTCCGTATCAGCCAAAAAACACGCGAAGCAACCGCGTAACGTAGGAGGACCATACCATGGCAACAGGCGATCGGCACGATCCCTATGCACAATACAACTTTTTGGTCGAGATCGACGACATTGCACGCGCCGGGTTTACCGAAGTGGGCGGTCTGAGCACCGAACAGGACGTCGTCGAATACCGGGTGGGTTCGGATTCGGCGACGGTGCGCAAGCTGCCGGGCCTGCGCAAGTACGCCAACATCACCCTGAAGCGCGGTTTCACGCAGGACAAGGACATCTGGCTCTGGCGTAAGAGCACGATCGATGGTCTGACCCAGCGCCGGTCGGGTTCCATCGTGCTGCTGGACGAGGCACGCAACGAGGTCCTGCGCTGGAACTTCGTCGAGGGCTGGATCTGCAAGTGGGAAGGACCCGGCCTCAACGCCACGACCAACGAAGCGGCGATCGAATCGTTGGAGATTTGCCACGAGGGTCTTGAGCTGGTGGTGTAATGAGGAGAGAACCATGACGCTGACGCCGGGCGTCTACTTCGAACAGGTCGACCGGGGACGGCCAGCCATTGGCCCGCTGCGCACTGACATTGCGGGGTTTGTGGGGTACACCGAACGTGGCCCGCTCCTGGCACCAGTGAAAGTCAGCAATTGGCGCCAGTTCATCGCGACGTTCGGTGATCCGCTGCCCAGCGGGTATCTGGCCGAAGCGCTGCGCGGCTTTTTTGCCAACGGCGGTGCCACGTGTTACGTCACGCGCATCGCCAGCACGTCGGTGGCCAGCGGCGCACACGCGGCCGCCGTGGACTTGGTCGACAGTGCCAGTGCCGCGCTGCCACCAGCCAGCCAACAGGTGGTCATCCATCTGTGGGCCAGCCACGGTACGGTGCTCGACCCGGTCACGCAGGAAGCACAGGTCGTCGACGGGAAACCGGCACGCTATGACTCACCCGGCGCCTGGGGCAACCGGTTGGCGGTATCGCTCTTCCCCGCGGGTCTGGGCAGCACTACGACCAGCAGCGGCGTGACCCAGCCAGCCGACGGCAGTTTGAGCCTGATCGACAGCTTGAGCGGTTTCGAGACGGGCAGCATCGTGCGCCTCAGCCAGGCCGGGGTGGTGGCGCCAGCGCTGCGGCGCGTCGAACGGATCGATCCCTACCAGCTGGCGCTGGTGTGGAACGAACCGGTGACCGGGTTGGGTCTCGATCTGACCGCACCCATCCACCTGGAGAGCGTCGAATTCACCCTGCTCGTTCTACTCGATGGCCAGGTCGTCGAGCAGCACCGTGACCTCAGTCTCTCGGCAGCACACAGCCGTTACGTGGTGACGGTCCTGCAGTCGGCCAGTCACTACCTCGATGGCAAAGTGACCGTCGACGCGCATGCCGTGCTGGACCCGGGACGCTGGCCAGCCACTGTGGACCGGCTGCCGCTGACCGGCGGGTGGGACGGGCTGGCAGCCGTGCGCCCGGCCGATTTCTTCGCTGGCCTGGATGCCCTGGCGCGCGTCGACGAGGTGAGCCTTCTGGCCGCACCGGACGTGGTGTTGGCCACCGCGGCACCCCTGCCGGTACCCGGCCGCACGCTGGCGCCCCAGTGTGCCGACATTCACCCGCCACAGGGACGCCTGTTCGGTCAGGTGGTCGAGCTGCGTGAAGATGGCACGGTGCCGCTGGACGGCGTCACCGTCGAGGCGGTCAACACCTCGGCCACACCCGTTCTGACGATTGGCGACGGCAGCTTCACCCTGCAAAACCTGCCCATCGGTCTGGTGACGCTGCGGCTGCACAAGGATGGTTATCACCCGCTGGAGACCACGGTCGAAGCCCGGCTCAACCCCGCAGCTCAACCGATCCAGTTCCAGCTCGCACCGATCTCGCTGCCACCGGCCTTCAGCCTGGACGAGATCTTCGATATCCAGGCAGCAATGATCCAGCAGGGTGAAGCGCACCTGTACCGGGTCGCGGTGCTCGATCCACCGCACGAGATGGTCAGCCTGGAGAAGATCCAGACCTGGCGCCGCCGCTTCGATTCACCCTATGCCGCGCTGTATTATCCCTGGCTGCAGGTGCAAAACAACGGCGCGGGTTTGCGCGACGTGCCACCCAGTGGGCACGTCGCCGGCGTGATCGCCCGCACCGACCTGCTCCAGGGCGTGCACCGGGCACCAGCCAATTTCGTGGTCGATGGGGTCAAGGGTCTCACCGCCACTGTCGACAACATCCAGCAAGATATTCTGAACCCGCTGGGCATCAACTGCCTGCGCGTGCTGCCGGGTCGGGGTATCCGGGTCTTTGGAGCACGTACTCTCAGCAGCGACCCGGAATGGCGCTTCTTGAACGTACGCCGCCTGCTGCTCATGATCGAAGAGGCGATCGAGGATGCCAACCAGTGGGCCGTTTTCGAGCCCAACAATGAGATCCTGCGCCATGCCCTGACCTACAGCCTCAGCAGTTTTCTACACGGGCTGTGGCAGCGCGGCGCCCTGACCGGCAGCACGCCGGACGCGGCCTTCCAGGTCAAGTGCGACAGCGACAACAACCCATCCGGCGTGGTCGACAGCGGCCAGGTCGTCGCCGAGATCGGCGTCGCTCCAACGGTGCCCTTCGAGTTCATTCGCTTTCGCCTGGGACGCACGGTCGATGCCGTGCAGATCACGGAGTAAACCATGGACATCCCGCGGCTCGATCCGCTGCCCGCCTTCAACTTTCTGATCACCCTGCTCGACACGAGCAGCACATTTGGTGCGCTGGCCGGTGCGGCCGGTCTGGTGATGGGCGGTTTTAGCGAGTGTACCGGTCTGGAATCGACGATGGAGACGCGGCAGTACCTGGAAGGGGGTGTCAACGACCGCGTGCACCAGTTCCCCACGCGCTTTAGCTTCACCAACATCGTTTTGAAGCGCGGCGTGGGTTTTGGCGAAGACCTGTGGCTGTGGCACCAGGAGTACCTGGATGGCAAAGGCAAACGGCGCGATGGCATCATTATTCTGCAAAACGACCTCAAAGTGCCGATCAAGGTGTGGACGTTCTCACGCGGGCTGCCCATCAAGTGGACAGGGCCGTCGTTCAATGCGCAGACCAGCGCCGTCGCCATCGAGTCGATCGAGATCGCCCACGAGCGGCTGACCCTGGCCGCATCGCCAGGGCTGTTTTTGGACCAGTTGAAGAGTAAGATTTTCTGAACGCGACGTCCCCCAACGTCCCCGGCACGGTCCGGACGGTGTTTGGCCGGCCAGGTTGTAGGCGGACCGTGCCGGGGACGTCAGACAACGCAACATCCCTGGCACGGTCCAGGCGGTGTTTGGCCGCACAGGTTGTAGGCGGACCGTGCCGGGGACGTCAGACAACGCAGGTTGTAGGCGGACCGTGCCGGGGACGTCAGAGAGGCGCAAAAGATGGACGTACAAATTCAGGAACTGACCAGCAACGTACGTGTGACCGATGCCCGGGCCATGCTCACGCCTGAGGTGCTGCACCAGATCGTACAGGCGGTCACTGCGCAGCTGCAGACCCTGGAGCGGGAACGCAAGGCGCGCGAGGCCGACACCAAAATCGAGCGGCGCGCCGCCGAGCTGGACTGAGGATCCTTATGGCCAAGATGACCTTTCAGCGCCTCGGCCTCGACAAACGACCCACCGGCGAGCCGTTCGAGGTGCAGTTCAACCCAACGCAGTATGCGCTGAACAAGGGTGCGCAGTTTGCCGAGGTCGCGATTCCAGGGCTGGACAGCCCGCTCTTGCAGTTCGTGCGCGGCGACACGGAGAAGCTGACGCTCGAGCTCTTTTTCGACACAACCGACGACGGCATGGGGTCGGGCGCCACCCCGGTAACGACCAAAGTCGACCCGTTCTACCGGCTGGTCAAGATCGACGGCCAGCTGCACGCACCACCGATCGTGCGCATCACCTGGGGCGAGCACTTTCCCGGCATGACGACCAACGAGAGTGACCGCCCCATCCCGGCGCTCGACTGTGTGGTCGACAGTGTCAACCGTGAGTTCTCACTGTTCAATGCCGATGGTATCCCGCTGCGTGCGACGGTGACGATCTCGCTGCGCGAGTACAAAACGCTGGAAGAACAGCTGCAAGCCTTGAACCTGCAGTCGGCCGACCACACGCGCGTGCATGTGGTGCGCGACGGCGAGTCCCTACCGCAGATTGCCTATGCGGCTTATCAAGACAGCCGCCGCTGGCGGCTGATTGCCCAACACAACCGGATCGTCAACCCGCGCCGGCTGGCGCCCGGCACGGTGCTCGAGCTGCCGCCGACGACGTAACGGACCGATCATGCCAACGACACCGATCTACACGAACCAGAATTTTTACGCCCCACGCTTCGAGATCAAGCTGCGCGGTCAGAACCTGAGCCGGGCTGTGATCCGTGACGTGCTGGACGTGAGTTATACCGACAGCCTGGAGCGGCTGGATTCGTTCGAGTTCACTCTGCACGACTGGGACCCGGTGCTGCGTGTGCCCAAGTACAGCAGCCCGTACGACGAGAACGGCCAGCTGCGCAAGCTGCCCGACAACAGCCCGGTGCCCAACTTCGACCCCGGCGCTCAGGTCGAGCTGCGTGTGGGCTATTATGGTGCCGACGAGCCACGCCTGATGATGACCGGCCAGGTCGTGTCGCTGACGCCGAATTTCCCCAACAGCGGTACACCGACCCTGCGTGTACGTGCACTGAGCCTGCTCTACACCTTGCAGCGCAAGCAGCAGGTTTTGCCTTTCGAGAACAAAAAACCAAGTGAAATCGCCGAAAGTATCGCCGCTGATCTCAACATCGACATCGAGATTCCGGCCGGGCAGAAGGCCGAAGAAAGCGCCCAGCCCTACGTCATGGTCAACAACGAGTACCCGATCATCTTCCTGCTGGGGCACGCCCGCCGTCTCGGTTACGACCTGTACGTCAAAATCCCGGAAGACGACGGCGACCCGGTGCTTTTCTTTGGCCGCACCCCCAGCAGCCAGACGACGTACGAGATCACGTGGGGTAAATCGCTGGTCCAGTTTTCGCCAACGTTGAAAACCAAAGGCCAGGTGTCCAAAGTCGTGGTACGCGGCTGGAACCCGCTGGCACAGGGCGCCGACCGGGCGATTACCGGCGAAGCGACGCTGCACGACCTGAACCCCAGCTTTCCCGATTCACAGCTCTTGTCGAGTATCGACCAGGCCTTGGCCGAAACGCACGAAGTGGTGGTCGACGACCCGATCGAAACTGAGGCCGAGGCCAACGAAAAGGCGCGCGGTATCCTGGCCGACAAGCTCAAGGACCTGGTGACCGGCCGCGGGTCGACCGTTGGGCTGCCCGATCTGCGGGCCGGTCGAGTCGTGGTGATCAACGGCCTGGGCACGCGTTATAACGGACGTTACCTGGTGACTGAGAGCACACACAAAATCAGCGGCACCGGTTACATGACCGAGTTCAACGCCCGTCTGGAAGGACCTGCCACATGACCGAACGCATGAAAGGGGTCGTCATCGGTCTCGTGACCGATCTGCAGGACCCGGAAGGTCTGGGGCGTATCCGTGTGGAGTTCCCGTGGTTGTCTGACCAGAACACCAGCAACTGGGCACGTGTGGCGCGTACCCTGGCTGGACCTTCGCTCGGTGCTTTCTTCCAGCCCGAAGTCGGTGACGAGGCTCTCGTGGCTTTCGAGATGGACGACGTGCGCCGGCCCTACATCCTGGGTTACCTGTGGAACGGCGACAACGCCCCCCCCTCGGACGACCCGCAGGTGCGTATGATCCAGACTGTTTCTGGTCACAAACTGATCTTCGACGACGGCGAGAAACAGATCACGCTGGAAGATGCCAACGGCAACGTCGTCAAGATGACGTCCGACGGCATCACGATCGAATCGGCCGGCGACATCACGATCAAAGGCAACAACATTACCATCGAGGCCACAGCCCAGCTGACGGCCAAGGGTAATCCGATTCATTTGAATCCTTGAATCAACGAAAAGAGATGCCAACTCTTAAAGAGTTGGCATCTCTGGAACTGGAACGAGGTCCGATGCAGACGATCTTTCCGACCGCCACCGGTTTCCAGGGTATGTTCCTGGTCGGTTACCGCAAACACCTGGGCCAGATCGAGCGCACGGGCACCGTCGTGCTCAAGCGCGCCTACACGGTGGTGCCATCGGCCAACGACCCGGCCGACGGTCACCTCGTGCCGGCGGCTGCGCTGCCGGTGTTTGTCCAGGATCAGCCCGGTAACCTGGTGGCCAACGGTGACTTTGCCCAGGGCAGCAGCAGCTGGCAGGCCGGCGCCGGGGTGAACATGGATCCGGCCGCGGACCCCGACGATGCCAGCAATCCGGTGCTGCAGGTGAGCGGTGCAGCTTCAGGGGCGGTACAGCAAACCGTCACCTTCCCGCTGCCCGTTGCCGGTCGCCGCTTTGGGTTCAGTCTGCGGGCACGTGCCGATGCGGCCACCACGGCCAACAACGTGACGCTGCTCGTTGGCGGCACAGCGATCTGCCTGCTCAACCTCAACCTGACCACGGTCTGGCAAACGTTCAGTGCCACCGGCTCCTGGCCAGCCGCGACACCCGGCAGCCAGATGGCGGTCGTGCTGCGCATGGCAACCGATGCCAGCCGCACCGTCCTCTACGACGACGTGGCAGTGCACGGTCTGCACTATGAGCATGATATGGCGGCATTCAAGCCGGAAGGGGATGCCACGGTGATTGGATTCTCCGGCAGTGCCGGCCAGGCTCGTCTGCAAATCGCCGGGCAGGACTGGCTGCAGCGCGATCTGGCGGCCAGCCAGCGCCCCGACCTGTTCGGGTGGCAGCTGCGTGACGAATCACCGCGCAAACAGGAGTGGGATCTGCCAGCGGGCAATCCCACCTACCCGCTGCCCGAACCACTGCCAGCCGGGTTCGACAACCGCTACTACAACGGCTATCTGCGCAGCGCCCGCCAGCCGGCTGCGCTGCCCTACCTGGCGGCCGTCGCACCGGTGCGCATCGAACACGATGGCACGCGCTACAATTTTACCCTGGGGAGTGAGACCGTGCGTGCGCGTTACGATTATTACCCCGGACGCGGTCCCGACGACGACTGTGCCTGGCGCCGGCGCACCGTGCCCATGCTGGCGGATACGCTGGTCGTCGAGCCGGGTAGCAACCGCTGTTACGTCGTCTGGCGCGGCACGTGGCCGTTGGACGAGCGGCCGGAAGGGCTGCCAGCCTACCGTCGCCTGGTGGTGACGGCGGACTAAAGGAACCATACCATGGGTAAACCGATCGCACCCACTCAAGGCATCGCCTTCGCCTTCCCCGACGTCTGCCAGACGCCGACGCCGGGTGGGCCGGTGCCGATTCCGTATCCGAATATCGCCCAGCTCGACCAGGCCACTGGCGTCAGCGATGCCGGCGGCAAGGAGCTCCTGGTGGGGCCGGCCAGCCTGCATGTGCTGTTGATGGACTCGGAGGTGGCAGTCAGCATGGGGGACGAGGCCGGCTCGGTGGGCGGTGTGCAAAGCGGCACGATCAAAGGCAAGTGCAAAGTCGTGCAGGCCAGCGGCTCGGTGGTGTATGGGCCGAACAAGAAGGGCATTGCACGTTTCATGGATAGCACGAAACAGAACAACGACAACGCCAACGGCTTTATCCTGGGCACACTGCCCACGGTCCTGGTAGGTGATTGACATGATCGACTTTCTAGGCACGGGGTGGAAGTTCCCCATTCGGGTCAACGGGCGCGGCGGGCTGTCGTACGTCAGCGGCGAGCAGAGCGTGGCCGAAGCGATCTGGATCATTCTCAGCACGCCACCCAACACCCGGGTGATGGTGCCCGAATTCGGGTGCGGGATTCACGACTACGTCTTTGCCCCGAATAACGTCAACACAATGGCCACCATCAATCAGGAGGTGCAGAAAGCCCTCCTGCGTTGGGAGCCGCGCATCGACGTGCTCGACGTGCGCACGGAAAACCCGCCCGAAACACCCAATACGCTGCTGATTCACGTCGATTACCGGATTCGGGCGAACAACGCGTTTCACAACCTGGTCTATCCGTTTTTTGTCAACGAACGGTAGATGTGGAGACATACCATGGCACTACCAAAACCTGTGCTCGATGACCGCACCTTCGACCAGCTCGTACAAGAGGCCCGGGCGCGTATCCCCCGCTTTACGCCGGAATGGACCAATTTCAACGAGTCCGACCCTGGCGTGACCCTGCTGGAGCTGCACGCCTGGCTGACGGAAACGATCCTCTACCGCCTCAACCAGCTGCCCGACCTGAACTACATCAAGTTCCTGGAGCTGCTCAACGTCCAGCCGCAGCCGGCGATGGCCGCGCGCGCCCAGCTCACGTTCAAGCTCAAGAAGCTGAACGACCCCTCGATCGACCCGCTGGTGGTGCTGATTCCCAAAAACACCCAGGTCAAGGTCGACGATCCCGAGCTGACACAGGAGCTGATCTTCGAGACCGACCGCACGCTCACCGCGCTCAACGCCGTGCTGCCGGTGGTGATCGTGCCGGGCGACGGCAGCCTGCCGCGCGATGTAGTCACCGAATTCGATGCGGCCAAGGTCGAGGTCAAAGTGCCCCTGCCGTTCTATCCATTGGGCAAAACCCCCCAGGTGGGTGCCACCTGCCTGCTGGGTGTTCTCCTGCGCCCGTTCCGCCAGAAGAACAAGGACTACAGCCTCGACCGTTTCCCGGCCGGCGAACTCGACCTGACCGCCTTCGTGCCCCAGGTTTTCGAGACCAATGCCGAAGGCCAGACCATCACGGGACCCGAAGCCATGGACTGCCTCTTCCCCTGGCAGGCAGCCGCCGCCAGCCAGGATATCGTCTGGGAATGTTACCGCGGCACCCAGCACGCGACCCAGTTCGAGCAGAACAGCGCCTGGCAGGCCCTCGGCACCCTGGACGAAACCGCCGGGCTGGCGCGCAGCGGGCACATCTACCTCGACGTGCCTGGCGGGCTGCCGGTCGTTGCCTTTGCCCAGCTCAGCCGTGACTTCTGGAGTGAGCTCGGTCTCTTCAAGCCACCCACCACGGCGCAGGAACTGGCCGACGATATCACCGGTGCCCGTGATTTTACGCTGGACCCGGCCCAGCTCGACACCGCGGTGTGGGAAGACCTGGGTCTGAGCGGCCAGCCGCTCGACGACCTGTGCACGCTGCTGGCCGACCCCAGCGCCGATCCACAGGACATCGCCAACCTGCTGCTGGCCAACGCGGCCAGCCTTGATTTCACCAAAGTCGACAGCAGTGTCTGGACCGGCGTTGGTTACAGCGAGCCACCCGTGAGCCTGGGTCTGACCTGGTTCCGGGCACGGCTGCTCAAGGTGCCCGAAGATGCACCTGAGGTGAGCGAATTCCGGCTCAATACGGTGGCCGCCACCGCGGGGGTGACGCGACTCGAAGAGATTGTGGGCAGCAGCAATGGCCGGCCCAACCAGATATTTACCCTCAGCCGCCAGCCGGTGCTCATCGATCCACTCACCCGCCAGCCTGATCTGACAATCGTCGTCACCGAGGCCGCACAGACCGCCGAAACCTGGCAGGCGGTCAGCGATTTCTACGGGATCGGCCCCGGCGACGCCGTCTACCTGATCGACAGTCAGGCCGGCACGGTCACCTTTGGCGACGGCGTGCACGGGCGTATTCCCGGTGCCGGCGCCGAAATCCGCGCCACACGCTACCGCGCCGGCGGCGGCCGATTGGGCAACGTCGGTGCGGGTACGATCAGCGCGCTGAAAAGTGCACTGCCCAGCGTCGACAGCGTCAGCAACCTGCGTGCGGCGGCCGGCGGGGCTGATGCCGAGCCGCTGAGCGAGGTCATGCTGCGCGCCCCGCACGACCTGCGCACCGGCGACCGCGCCGTGACGGCCGACGATTTCGCCGAGCTCGCGCGCCACACACCCGACGTGCGCATCCAGCGCGCTTATGCCCTGCCTCTGACTCGCGCCGACACCAGCCAGCAGCCGCCCGTACTGGTCAGTAACATTGCCGGCGCAGTCACCGTGGTCATCCTGCCGGAGAACAAAGAGGACACGCCGCAGCCCACTGAAGACCAGCTGCGCCTGGTGTGCGCGCACCTCAACAGCAAACGCCTGATCACCACTGAACTCTACGTCATTGGCCCCACCTACCGCACCATCGACAAGCTCCACCTGGAGATTACCGTCGATCGCCAGTACGACCTGAAGGCCGTGCACGAAACGATCACCTCGCGCCTGCTGGATTATTTTCATCCGCTGCGCGGTGGCGAGGACGGGCGCGGCTGGCCGTTTGGACAGGACATTCACTTCAGCACGATCTACCGTCAAGTGCTGGGTATTGCCGGCGTGCGCCAGGTGCTCTGTCTGTCGATAACACCCGTCGGCACGCCAACCCCGTGCCCGAACGACGTGCTGGACGTCCCCGACGGTATGCTGGTTTCTCTGCCACGCACCGCCATCGATCTGAAGGTGACCTATGACCCAGCAGCCTAGACCCGTGTCGGGTGCGTTCATCCGCTACGCCGAGCCTGCCCAATGGGAGGGCGCCGCGCTGAGCCAGCAAGTCTTTTTCGACGACGCGGACGGTGGCCTGCGGCTGGGTGACGTCAACGCCACCGCCATCCAGCCCACCGAGCCGGGCGGCACCTTCGGTGGCCTGACCCGCCCCACCGGGCTGGCCGTTGGACCGGATGGTCGTCTCTTCCTGGCGGACCCCAATGCGCACGTCATTTTAACCTACACCGTAGCCCTGGCCGCCTTTACAGCGCTGTGGCCAGCGCGCAGCGAAGACCCGCCGGACGGTTACACGCTGCGCAGCCCGCGCGGCGTTGCCATCAGCCGTGATGGCGACCTGGTCGTGGCTGACACCGGTCATGCCCGGATGATTGTCTACACCTGGCCGGGCCTCGCCGTCCGCCAGATCATCGAGCTGCCAAACGGCGAGCCGTGGGACCTGGCGTACGACACGCGCGGCCGGCTGTACGTGGCCGACGCGGCGGCCGGGCGGGTATGGCGTTTCGACCGGCTGTGGCGGCCTGATGCGGCCTATGCTGGTGGTCAAGGGGTGCTGGTTGGCCCGCGCCATCTTGGGGTAGACAGTGCCGACCGGGTGTTGGTGATCGACACCGTGCTGCGCGCCATCGTCGCGCTGGATGAGGACGGCGAGCCAGCCGCTGTGGAAAGTCAACGTACCGTCTTGGATGGGCACGGCGTGCCGCTGCCGGCACTGGACCCGCCGCGGCACACCCGCACCTTCCCGCCGCCGCTGCGTGTGGAAGGGACGGAGCTTTGGCTGCCGCAGGATGCGCGCCCCAATTGTCCGGCACTGCTGTTAACCGGTCTGGCGGTGGACCGCCGCGGCCGGCTGGCCGGCACCGGTCTCCTGTTGTTGGCCCGGCCGGCGACGGTGCGTTACCCACGCACCGGCCGTTACATCACCCTGGCTCTGGACAGCGGGATCATCAACTGCGCCTGGCACCGGCTGGTACTCGACACCACCATCCCTACCGGCACCAGCCTGACCGTTCGGACCTTCACGGCTCCCAGCGCTCTGGAACCGGCGCGCATCCTCGAGCTGTCCGACAGCCGCTGGTCGCGCCCGCTGAGCATCACTGAAAACGATTGGCCGGAAGTATTGATCCAAAGCCCGCCGGGCCGCTGTCTGTGGGTGCGCCTCGATCTCAGCAGCACTGGCGATGCCACACCCCTCGTGCGTGCGCTGACCCTGTATGCGCCGCGCCAGTCGTCTCTGGCTTATCTGCCGCCGGTCTTTCGCGAGGACGCGGTCAGCGCCGATTTTCTCGATCGATTCTTGAGCTACACCGATACGATCTTCGACGAGATCGAGAGCCAGATCGAGCGTTTCACCGGCTATCTCGATCCCGACGGTGTGCCCGCCGGCGAGTTTCTAGCCTGGCTGGGGAGCTGGCTCGACATTCGTTTCCTGGCCGAGTGGCCCGAAGCGACGCGACGTGAGTTCGTGCGGCGGGCGATCACCTTGCACAGGAAACGCGGCACGGTCGCCGGTTTGCAGGCCGTGCTGCGTCTGCACGCCGCCATCGCCGCACCGCACCCGGTGGTCATCGAGCACTTTCGTCTGCGCAACTACCTACAAAACCGGGACCCCGGCGTGGCCGACCTCGTCAACGGGCAGCCGTACCTGGCCGGTCTGCCCCTGTTGCCCGGTTCGACAGCCGTGGCGCATCATTTTACGGTCGTCGTGCCGGCGCCGGCGGTGCCGGACAATGCCGCGCAGGAGACGTTTAGCCGTCTGATCGCAGAGTTGAAACCGGCGCACACCGACTTCGTGCTGCGTTTCGTGCAGCCTGGGGTGCGGATTGGCTGCCAGTCGACGGTGGGCGTCGATGCATTGATCGGGCCGTACCCGTCAGCCGCCGTGGGTGAGATGCGGCTGGCCGGCAGCAGTGTCCTGGCCGCACCGCCGCCCACCGGGCTGCGTGTTGGCTACCAGCATTTGAGCCTGGGATAGCATGGCTGTGACAATTCTCACGCGAAGCCGCGAAGATCGCCGAGACAAATTGACAATCAATTGTGCGCCTGGCACACGAGCACATCAAGGAGTTACGTATGAGCAATCAAAGCCCAACCTGTATTCCCTGCGGCGTCCAGACCTTCCGCCGCAACACCTATTTCAACGGTAAACTGCTGACCGAACGCGATTTCAGCACCGAACAGGCTTACATGGTCGGCAAGGACCGGCTGCACAACAGCCTGCTGCACGGGTTGGGCACAGTCTGCGGCCTCAAGGTCGTCGCCCACCCCAACCCGGAGTGTCGGGACGAATACGTCATCATCGAACCGGGTGTGGCGCTCGACTGCTGCGGGCGCGAGATCATCGTGACGCAGGAACAGCTGGTGACGCTGGCCGATGCCGTGCCACCCGAGGGCGGTGAGGCGCAGGACCTGTTCATCAGCCTGTGTTACCTCGAAACCCTGGAGGAGAAAATCCCCGTCATCCTGCCCGACTGCGACTGCGCCGACGGCAACCAGGCCTACAACCGGGTGCGCGAGGGTTACCAGGTCAAGCTGTTCTACCAACCAGCCGGCAGCCGGCCGCCGGTGCATCCCCCGCTGCGCGCCCGGCTCGATTGGCAGCACACCCTGACCCTGGCCGGCCAGAGTCCACGTGCCGTCGCGGTGGACGAACAAACCCAGCAGCTCTACGTGGCAGCGCAGGCCATTGCCCCCAGCGAAGGCGAAGTGCCAGCCGAGCTCGCCGCCCGTCTCTACGTCTACCGCACCGACACGCACGACCTGGTCACCGCCGTGGATGCTGGTATCGATCCCAGTGACGTGGTGACTGCCCTCCTGGGTGACCGCATCTACCTGGCCACGCACATGGCCGAAAACGACGATCCTGCCAGCCCGGTGCTGGCGTTCTTCAAAGAGGACCAGATTCGGGCCCAGCCGGCGCCGGTCAAGACCCTGGCACTGCCCGGTCCGGCCCGCCTGGCCGTGGCACCCCTCACCGGTGCACTCCTCGTCCTCATTCTGGACGACGGCACCGGTCATGCGCGTCTGGAGCGTTTTGCCGACGATGCCATCAACGACTGGCTGAACGGTGTTGCGGCGGACCTGACACCCAGCAGCAGTCTTGATTTCGATGCCGCGTTGGCGGGCGGCCTGGGTGCCACGATGCTGGCCATCACGGCTGATGGCAAATTCCTGTTCATTGCCGACACCGCCCAAAGCCGCGTGCGCGTCGTCGACGTCGCCGCCTTTGCCGAGGTCGCACCGG
>JAYRNS010000276.1:0-4202 GCA_041912075.1 Anaerolineae bacterium | reverse complement strand
CGAAGAAACTTGTGATGTTCCAACCGCTAACCCCACCACCACCAAACAAGCCAACGATGAATCCGCCCACGAGTGCCCCAATGACACCCACCAGGATGTTCATCAGACAGCCCTGGCGGTTGTTACGCCCTGTGATGATGCTGGCGATCCAGCCAGCAATGCCACCAAAGATGATCCAGCCGCAGAAGCTGAACTGACCGAGCGTCTCAGTGATTCCCACGATTCCCTCCTGTGCAGGTAAAGATTGCGATGAACGACTGGGGTAGATTTTAATAGTAGAGGGGGTTGTGTGTCAAGCGTGGGAGTAGGGAGTAGGGAGTAGGGAGTAGGGATTAATGGTGGAGGCATAGGGACAGCGACAGACCCCGCAGGTCTAGGGGACCCGTGGGGTCTGTTGGGTTTCCCGGCGCTAATTTATTCGTGGGTGTCGGCCCACAGGCGGGCGGCGGTGGCCGCCAGGTCGGCGAACTCGCGCACATCTGGGTCGTTTTCTTCCAACTGTTCACTGACTCGACGAGCCAATTCGGCCACCGATTCCAGGCTGCCCTCTTTGGCCCAATAGGAGTTGCGCAAGATTTCGGCGTATTCGGCCGCGGCGGCTGCCAGCTGAAAGTGGGCCGATGCATCCTCGAAGGTAGCGTGGAAATCCTCACGGTTGAGCGCACGCGACTGCTCGGTGACTTCTCCGGTTTCGGGATCGGTGTAGCGGATGCGCACCGTCAAGGCATCACCGGTTGTCTCGTCGTGGAATTTGACCTCGAACAGCGCGGTCACGCTGTGCCCGGCACCGACCTCCCCGGCATCCACGGTATCGTCGCGGAACTGTTCGTCGGCCAGATCGCGGTTTTCATAACCCAGCAGACGGTAACGGCTGACGACGTTTGGATCGAACTCGACCTGCACCTTGGCATCGCGTGCGATCACCTGCAGCATCCCGGTCAGGTTCTCCACAAACACGCGGCGCGCCTCATCCAACGTGTCGACGTAGGCATAGTTGCCATTGCCTTTGTCGGCCAGCTGCTCCATCAGGACGTCGTTGAAGTTGCCCATACCAAACCCGATCGTCGAGAGATAGATGTCGCGTGCCGCGTAGTCTTCGATCGTGCGCAGGATCGAATCGGGGCCGGTGTCGCCAACGTTGGCCACACCGTCGGAGCAGAGAATGACCCGATTGATGGCCCCAGGCTTGAAGGCGCGTGCCGCCATCTGGTAACCCAGCTGCAGGCCGGCCTCGGCATTGGTGGCGCCTTCGGGCTGCAGCCGCTCGATGGCGTCCAGGATGACCTCCGGCTCAGCAGCCGAGGTTGGATTTAGAATGACGTGGGCCGTGGAACCGTACACCACCAGGGCCACCTGGTCGGTCGGGCGCAGTTCGTCGATCAGAAGCCGCAGCCCGCGCTTGACCAGACCCAGGCGGTTTTCCAGGTCCATCGAACCCGATACGTCCACGACAAAGGTCAAAACGGCATCTTTGCGTTCCGCATCCGCCAGCCGGCGCGCCTGGATGCCAACCTTGACCAGCCAGTACTTCTCACCGCCAAACGGCGACGGCGCACCCTCCAGGTTGATACCAAAATCACCCCGCTGTGGATCAGGGTAGTTCATGTCGAAGTAATTGACGACCTCTTCCACACGCACGGCATCCGGATCCGGCAAAAAACCGTCGCGCAGAAAGCGCCGCATCACGGTGTACGACGCCGTGTCCACGTCCATGGCGAAGGTCGACAGGTTGTCGTCCTCGGTGTCGATAAAGGGGTTGGTGCCGTAGTTCTGGAAGAAGGTCAGGTCGTACGGCGCGTCGTTGACATTGTTGGTGCCCCCGCTCGAACAGCAGGGCACCGTACCGCCGCCGACGGCCAGCGGCGCCGCGGCCTCAGCCACTGCCTGCAGCTGTTTGTCGGCCGTAAGCGGCTGTGCGGGTAGCGTCGGGACCTGCGTGGCCAGCGGCTGGCGTGCAATGGTGGGTGGAGGTTGAACCAACGGCGTCGCCGCGGTCAGCGGCGTGGCCGTTGGGGTGGCGGTGGTGACAGGTGTGGCCGGCGGTAGGGCCGACGTACAGCCACTCACCAGCAGCAGAGCGATGAGCAACGTCGAGGCAAGCGGTTTCCAGGCGTGCATGGTTTTCTCCTTTTCGATGCCGGCGCAGGAGCTCGTCGCACGCAGTCGTGCGTACGTTTGCGCCAGTCGTTGAGTACACACGCAGCCGTTGCCCACAGGATACCAGGCGGGGCAAACGCCCCGTACCCTGTCCACGTTGATCGTGCAGAAGCGTGTTGGTTTGGAATTGCGCCCTCAAGACGCTGTATCACAGGAGAGTGTTCCATGTGTCGATTCTGTCATCTTTCCCCAAAACGGTGTTCATGGCACATTCACGAAGCTGTGATATGATAGGAAAGACTCTAGTCGCCCCCCAGGCAGCCTTTGGGCTGGCACATCACAAGGAGTAATAAACCATGATGTTCGACGTCTCCCCACCGCAGCCACGCTGTGGCAATAAGCGTGAATCTGACCAGGCCAAGCTTGGCCTGGTCAGCCGGCAGCCTTCGTCCGTTTACTGGATTGCCTCAATACTCGTTGTCGTTCTGATGGTCCTTCCCTGGTCTGCGGCGGCGGCCGCCGTGACGCTGCCGCCATCCCAGGACGGGCCGCCGCCCTCCCATCTACGGTCGTCCGAACTGCTGGACGCCCGGCACCTGCCCGCCGGGCAGCCTACGGTTGACACGATGCCTGAGCCGGAAGGGCTCCCTGACTGGAGCAGAATCACTTTTCAATCCTATCACGACGGAAACTTCGAGATCTACCTCGCCCGCGGTGATGGCAGCAACAAAACTCGCCTGACGACGAATCCCGCCTCCGACCTCTATCCTCGCCTGAACCGGGGCGCGACGCATATTGTCTTCGCCTCCCGACGCGATGGCGATGACTTCGAGATCTACACCATGCGCGTCGATGGGTCCGGCGTCACCCAACTCACCAACAACAACAGCGACGACGTGTTCCCCAACTGGTCGCCCGACGCCAGCAAGATCGTCTTCACCACGGACCGCGATGGCCAGGCCGAGGTGTACCGCATGAACGTGGATGGCTCGGCACAAACCCGGCTGACCAACAGCGCTGGCTACGATGGCCAACCGGCCTGGTCACCGGACGGCAGCAAGATCGCATTCACTGCATGGCGCAATGACCAGTACCAGGTATGGGTCATGAATCCCGACGGCAGTGGCCAGCGTCGCCTTTCCAACAGCAACATCTGCGAAGGACCAGCCTGGTCGCCTGATGGCAGCAAGATCGCCATGGACTGCGATGGCAACGGCGACGGCTGGCAGGAAATCTGGCTGATGAACGCCGATGGCTCCAACGCACGCCAGGTCTATGATCCACCAGAAAACGAGACCGACGCCTGGGTGCGCAGCTGGTCGCCCGATGGGCGCTACGTTGCCTTTTCACGCATCAAGTGGATCTGGTATCAGGGAAACTGGTACTGGACATCCTCTTACCTGGATGCGTGGGACACGACCCAACCCGGACAGACCATCCGCCTGAGCAATTGGGGAGTCGACATCTATCCAGACTGGCAAACTACCGACATCCAGGCCCCAATATCGCAGGTCCAACCCTTGCCCGCAGTGTCACCCGCGACATTCACCGTGCGCTGGGCCGGGTCCGATTCCGGGGCGTCCGGCTTGCGCGATTTCGACGTGCAGGTCAAAGAGGGTGCCAGTGGCACCTGGACGAACTGGAAGATGGCGACCACGGCGACCTCCGCACCGTACACGGGCACGGGCGGCCGTGTGGTGTCCTTCCGTGCCCGCGCCCGGGACAACGCGGGCAACGTGGAAGCCTGGCCAGCGCAAGCGGATGCCACCACGACCGTGGAATCCGACCCGCCGGTGGTTACCATGCAGTCACTGCCTGCCTTCTCCCGCAATCCGGCGACGATCCGTTGGAGCGGGTATGACCCGGGCGGTTCGGGCATTGCTTACTTCGACGTGCAGTACCGGGCAGGCGCTGGCGGCAGCTGGACAGACTGGCAACTGGGCACGACAGCCACCAGTGCCCAGTTCGATGGTCCAACCGGTCAGACCTACTACTTCCGCGTGCGCGGCGTGGACCTGGCGCATAACGCCAGCGCCTGGCCGGCTGGCGCTGGTCAGGTGCAAACGACCCTCTATGCCTGGGCGATTCGGGGCACCGTACGTGAT
>JAYRNS010000275.1:0-3394 GCA_041912075.1 Anaerolineae bacterium | reverse complement strand
GGGGGGGGGGGGGGGGGGGGTGGGTGTGGGTTGCCCCCCCCGGGGGGGCCCATTACCCCCGGCTGGGGGCGGGGGCGCCTTGGGGGGGTGGGGTTTGGGGGTTGGGGTTGGGGGGTTGGAGGAAGGCAGGGGCGGCATAGAGTTGCCAACTTCTCATAAGTTGGCAACTCTATCCTTGGTTAATCGGATTCGTAGCGGCTGCGCAGATTGGCCGACATGGAGAGTTTGGCCAGAGCTTCCTTTTGAATTTGCCGGACGCGTTCGCGGGTCAGACCCACGTGCTGGCCGATTTCGGCCAGGGTGTGGGGCTGGCTGTCGCCCAGGCCAAAACGCAGACGCAGGATCTCCGCTTCGCGCCGGTCGAGCTGGGTCAATTCACGCTGCAGCGTATCCAGCAGCACCGCACGGTACGCCTCCTCGACCGGGTCAGCCGTGTGTTGGTCACGCAGCCGGCTGAGCAGCGTGTGCTCCGAGTTCTCCGAATCCTCGCGGTGCGCGGGCGCGTTGAGCGACGTGGCCTCCATTTCGCCCAGGCGCAGCGTACCCACGACCTGCTCGGTATTCCATTCCAGAACCTCGGCGATTTCGTGCGCGCTGGGTTCGCGCCCCAGCCGCTGTGCCAGACGGTCACGTGTCTGATAGATTTTACTCAACTGTTCGACGCGGTAGGATGGTAGACGAATGGTACGGCTGTGGTTGGATAGCGCACGGGTGATGGCCTGACGGATCCACCATACGGCATAGGTGCTGAATTTGGTGCCCTTGTGCCAGTCGTACTTTTCGACCGCTTGCAGCAGGCCAGCCATACCTTCCTGGACCAGGTCCTCCATCGGCAGCCCCAGACTCTGATAACGACGAGCTACACTGAAGACCAGCCGCAAATTGGCCAGGATTAGTGTCTGGCGGGCGTCATCGCCTAGCTCTTGTTTGCGCTCCAGCTCTGACCGTTCCGCCTCGCTGACCGCCGTGGCACTGCGCAGATGTTGGCGCGCCGCCTGCCCGGCTCGCAGACGCTGGGCCAGCACCCGTTCGTGATGGGCATCCAGCAGCGGCGATTGCGCGATCTGTTCCGCATACAGTCTCATGGGCGTACTCACTTTCTGACCCTCGATCACCTATCGTATTTCCCTGGTTGTTTTTATGATCGATGTTAGAAAAATTATACACAACTTTGGCAAAATCACTGTAGCAGCTATTCCAAAAGGATGGTGGATTACGTTGGGTCCCCCGACGTGCAAAAACGAGAGTGCTCGCTGGTCTGGTTTGAACAGCGAGCACTCTCCAGGGCACCCGAGGCGGGCGTCATGAAACTGGAGTTCCGAGGGCCACGCGGGGAAGGTGGCGTACGAGGACCTCCGTGGGCCGTCTGTACCCGCTTGGTTTGGGCAGGTACGTTCGGAGGTGACTCCAGTCACTCATCACGCCGTGGCAGCATTCCGGCGCATAGTATAACCCACGAGGTACTCGAAAGGTACGCCTGTGTGTCTGAAACATCTATGAGCCGATCTGGATGGCTCATGCAAAGGCGCCACGATCGCGCAACGGAACCAACGCCTGACTGCAGCCGCTTCGTTGCGGTGTCTTTACGTCGCCACGTGGTCAGAATGAATAACGCACGGTGTAGGTGACTTCGGACTCACCGCCGGCTTTGACCGGCAGGCGCCATTCGATCGTCTGGGCGTCCAGTTTGGTAAAGTTCTCATCGCTGGTTTTCACGATTTCCCAGTTGGACCAGCGGTACAGATGCTCAACAACCCGCACCTCGACGTCACTCTCTTTATGGTTGCGGATCACGATGCGGAAGCTTTCTTCGACGACGTCGTCACCGAGGCGGTTGAAGTCGGTTTGCGTGCGTTCACCTTTGATGTCAAACGCATCACCGACGTACAGCCGTACGGTTTCGTCGACGGGGGTGTGGTCGATCTGGTCTTCTCCGATGAGCAGTGAGCTGCCATCGATGTCCTTTTTGAACAGGCGAATGACCCCAGCTGGCAGCGGTGCATCAAGACCGGATTCTTTACCGGTGCGGAACTCGATCATGGTCTTGACGTCTGTGTTGCTACCAGCGCCGTATCCCTGGTCGTAGATCGGCCCGCTGCCCGGGTAAAATGTGATGCCGGAACCATCGTAGACAAAGAACTTGGTGGTCGTAATGCCCGAGCCATTGACGAATTCGATCTGTTTGGTCTGGTTATTGCTCACGGTGACCGGGCGCTCGACCTGGTAGAGGTGATATTCGAAGAAGGGACGCTGAACCACGGCCGGGGTGGCCGTCGGTGCGGCTGCTTCGCGAGCCATCAGGTCGTATGATACCTTAGCTTCCGGCTGGGCGACGTTGACATTGCCAGCCACCAGCTTAAGCTTGGCATCTTCATAGCTAGCGCCGCTGCGGTTGTCGAGTGTAATCCAGCCGTTCAGGTCCATGGCGGTCTCGTCGTCATTCAGCATGGCCACGTAGTTCGCATACCAGTTCATGCCGTGGGTCAGATAGCTGACGTCGGCGGTCTGGCGGCCGGCCTGGCCGGCGTCCAGCGTCCACACCAGGGTGGGCCGTGTGATCAGCCCGGCGGGAAGGGCAGGGAAGTTGTAGGAACGGATCACGTCCCGCCGCAGCGAGGTGATTTTGCCGCTCTGATCCTGGAGTATCACATCGCCCTGGCCGTTGAGCAGCGTACCCGTGTAGGCTGTGCCATCTTCAGTCACGACGCTGATCTCCTGGTCGACGTACTTCTCCAGCAGTTTTTCTGAACCCACGACGTCGTATTCGTAGTTTTGCTCCAATACGCTCGTTCCACTGGGATCGGTGGTCGACGCAAAATGGACACTCGTCGGGTCGATCTGCGACGGCACGCCGCTGTAGCGGACTTCGTTGACGCCTCGGGTCAGGGTGAGGGGGCGTGTTTCATTGACCAGGGCCAGATCATTGTTGTAGACGGTCAGCGCCACCGCCGAGGCCGGCCCCGGTGTGACCGGCCCGGAACCCTGCCAGGCAGCTGCTGCTGCAAATGCACTACCGGTCAACAGCACGGCAATCGTCGCTGCCAGGGCGAGTCGTGATCGGTTCTTCGTTAACATAAGTATTATCCTTTCTGGACGCAGTCATAATGTGCATCGGCCCAGTACCGGTCTGGCAGGTTACCACACACGGCAGAGGTGCACGCACGAGCCTGTCATGCACTTGCGGGTCATGCGCGTGACAAAACCTGGCACCAGTCGAATCGCCAAGACTGTGTTTGGCACCCGGCCTGGCGTGCATAACAGGCTCTAGACGGAACCGTGGTGTGATTTGTTCCAGAGAAGAGAGCGGCTAGACCTGTGCCATCAGGTAACCCACACCCGGCTCGCTGCGGATGATTTGCGGGCGGGATGGGTCGGGTTCGACCTTCTGGCGCAG
>JAYRNS010000274.1:0-2616 GCA_041912075.1 Anaerolineae bacterium | reverse complement strand
TTCGCCCAGGTTTTCGAGTGCCAGGTTCTCAGCCACTGTCAGCTCACCGACGACTCCTTCGTGCCGGTCCTCCGGGATCCGTCCGACACCCGCCGCAGTAAATTGGGCCGGCGTGGCACCAGCCAGGTCCTGCCCATCGACCACAATGCGTCCACGGGCCGGCTTGAGCGTGCCGGCCAGCACCTGCGACAGCTCGCTCTGCCCATTGCCCGAGACCCCGGCAATGCCGAGGATTTCACCGGCCCGCACCGCCAGGGAGATACCCTTGAGAGCGGGCAGACCCCTTCTGTCGACCACATGCACGCCGTCGATCTCGAGCAGAACCGGTGCCGCCGGTGCCGGATCGGTGTGGCTGGCGGCACGCGTCACCCCAAAGGTCTGCCGGCCGACCATCATACCGGCCAGCTCGGCCGCTGAGGTGTCGGCCTTGGCCACCGTGCCAATCGCTTTTCCGTCGCGCAGCACCGTGACCTGGTCGCACATCGTCATGACTTCATTGAGCTTGTGGCTGATGAAAATCACCGACAGGCCCTGGGCACGCAGCCGTTGCAGCGACTCGACAAGCACGTCGACTTCCTGAGGCACCAGCACGGCGGTTGGCTCGTCGAGGATCAGGATGTTGGCGTTGCGATAGAGGGCCTTAAAAATCTCAACGCGCTGGCGCTCGCCGACGCTCAGGTGGCGGACCAGTGCCTTGGGTTTGAGTTCAACACCAAAACGATCCATCGCCTCGCCCACCTGGCGTTCTACCGCCCGTGGGTCGAAGCGCAGACCAGGCACGGCGCCCAGCACCACGTTTTCGGCCACCGTCAGGGTAGGAACCAGGGTAAAGTGCTGCGTTACCATGCCGATACCGTGAGTAATGGCATCGCGCGGTGTGTGGATGTGGGCGAGTTGGCCATTGACCAGGATTTGACCCGCATCAGCGCGGTAGAGACCGTACAGGATGCGCATCAATGTCGTCTTGCCGGCACCATTTTCGCCCAACAGCGCATGAATTTCGCCATGTGCCAGGTGAAAGTCGACGCGGTCATTGGCGACCAGTGTGCCAAAATGTTTGGTGATTCCTTGCATCTGTACGGCGTACATGGGACGCAGTTCCACCCTACGATTGGTGTGAGGGGAAAGAAATGGCCCGGAACGGCGTGACTTTCGTCGTTCCAGTGCCGGTGCAGGGGGATGGTCGGTGCCATGCACGATTTTTGCTCCGCAAAAATCGGCGCTGAAAACCGGGCAATTTCACCAAGCATGCTCCCTGCACCGGCACCGGACCTGACCGTCAGTTCACAGCCTGGGGCTGCGCTTCGTCGATGTCGACGCGGAAGAGGCCGTTTTTGATCTGGGCTTCCTTGTCTTTGACTTTGGCCAGCAGGTCGGCGGGGATTCTGCTTTCCGTGGCGTGGAATGGCGCCAGGCTGGCACCGCCCTTGGCAACCATGCTGAAGTCCTTCAGGTCCTGTGCCGTATAGGCGCCGCTGGCGACCTGATTGAGGACATACGCGACCGTCGGTGCCATGTCCCACACCGGGCTGGTGACTACCAGGTCAGGGGCCAGCTCGTTCTGATCGCTCATGTTACCAATGGCGAAGAGGCCCTTGTCCTTGGCCGCCTCGATCACACCAAAGCGCTCGGCGTACAACACGTCGGCGCCGGCGTCGACCTGGGCCAGGGCTGCTTCTTTGGCAGCGGCCGGGTCGAACCAGCTGTTGATAAAGGTCACAAGCACCTTGGCGTTGGGGTTGGTCTCTTTGGCACCCTTGGTGAAGGCATTTACCAGGCGGTTGACCTCAGGTACGGGATATCCGCCCACGACACCGATCGTGTTCGATTTGGATAGGCCGCCGGCCAGCATGCCAGCCAGGTACGCCGGCTCGTGGATCCAGTTGTCGAACACCGAGAAGTTGGGGTCGGCCGGCCCCAGACCTGAGCCAAATACGAAGGCAATGTTGGGGTATTCAGCCGCCACGCGCCGCACCGCTTCTTCGTTACCGAAGGCATCGCCAAAGATCACATCCGGTTTCTGCTGCTCAGCCGTTTCGCGCAGGACGCGTTCCATATCGCCGGAGTAACCGATGTCCTCGGTAAAGCTGTAGTCGATGGTGCCCGCTTCCTGGGCCTTCTGCAAGGCCGAATGAATCACACCATCCCAGGGTTCTTCGATCGGGGTGGCAAATGCACCAAACACCTTCAACTTTGTGGGGCCCGTGGCCGCGGGTGCCGTCGTTGGAGTCGCCGCTGGCGCACACGCGCTCAACAGGCCAACCGCCAGCACCGCAACGAGTGCCAGTGACAAAACGGAACGTTTCGACATGTGTTCTCCTCCTCAATTTTGGTGATGACAAGCAGTGTTTCAACAGGGCTGCGGTGAATCAGCGAACGGTGCGAGGAACGATGGATGTATTTTACACGCACCTGACCACACAGGCAAGCGCAAAGGAGTACGGAGTACGGGTCACCTAATCCGTACTCCCTACTCCCCACCCCAATTGCCATCTCTCCGCACTCATGGTATATTTCGCCATCACGTAACGCTGGGAGCCACATGTTCGATACTGCGTTTCTGCTCACGATCGTGATCATCATGATGAGTGCCGTGTTTGGCGGGTACATTCGCGG
>JAYRNS010000273.1:0-1582 GCA_041912075.1 Anaerolineae bacterium | reverse complement strand
TGGAAGACAGTGCCAGCACCCACGTGCTCCTGGGTATGGCGCAGCTCGAATCCGGCCAAACCGCGGCCGCGGTCGAGCAGATGCAGGCCGCCCTGACCTTGGAACCAAACAACCACCAGGCCTGGCAGGGCCTGGGCAGCGCCTACGTCCAACAGGGCAAACTCACCGAGGCTGCCGCCGCGTATGAGAAAGCGTTGTCGATCGAGGAGTCTGCCCTGGCCCACGAACAGCTGGCACTGATCGACGTGCAGCTGGGAGACGCCGAGCAGGCCATCACGCATTACCAACGCGCCGCCGCACTCGATCCCTCCCAGGTGCGATTCCAGGTACGGCTCGGCGGACTCTATGCCAGCCAGGGCCGGCTGGCAGATGCCGAGACTGCCTTCCGTGCCGCGCTGGCCACCAATCCTGACAATGCCGACGCTCACGCCGGCCTGGCCAACACCGCTTACCGCCAGTGCCGCATCGATCTGGCGGTACAGTCGATGAGCCAGGCCGCGGCGTTGGCACCCACCTATCGTGGGTCCCTGGTGGGCTTCTATGAAGCCCAGGGGCGCACCGCCGATGCCGACGCGCTGATCGCCGAGTTGGCTGCGGCACCGGCCGAGGACCTCTTCGCCCACCTGACCGTGGCCGATGACCACTTCCGGCGCGATGCACTGGACGATGCGGCCCGTGCCTACCAGCAGATCCTGGAAGCCGGTCACGCGCCGGCGGGACTGGTCACGTCGCTGATTCACAACGCGCTCGGCCAAATCGACGTGCTGCAGGAACGGCTCTTTGCTGCTGGCGGTGCCTTCGAGCAGGCGCTGGCGGCTTACCCGGCGAACTTCGATGCCCAGGTGGGTCTGGGTGACCTGGCGCTGCGTGCCGGCGACGCCACACAGGCGCTGGCCGCCTACGACGCCGCGCGCCCCATGCTGTCGCAGTACTACGCCGGCCAGCCGGCTGAAAACGCCTCGCTGGCCACCGTGCTGCTGGACGTGCGGCGCAGCCTGGCGCTGGCGCGCCAGGGGGACGCAGCCGAAGCCACAGCGGCGCTCGATCAGGCGCTGGCGACGGCCGAAGCCGCCGTGGCGCTGACGCCGCGCGCACCGGTGGCGCAGTTTGCCCTGGGTGTCGCCTACCTGGCACGTGGGGAAGTTGCGCAAGCCGAAGTGGCATTTGCCCGTGCCAGTGAGTGTGATCAGTCGTTGGTGGTGGCGCGCAGCCGGGTGGAGAAGGGGCTGGCCAGTTTACGGGAATGAGACGCCATCGTCACGCCACAAACTCGTTGAAGTTGCCGCTGCGCAAACGACGCCCGGCCTGAACTGTAACGTTACGCCCCGCAGGGGGCGTTTGTCTGTGTAGCCGGGGTTCCAGCCGCCTTTCTGACTATTTGCCGAGCACAAAATCCAGGTAGGTGTCCGGCGTGACCACCTCGAATGCTGCGTCTGGATAGGCGCTGACCCAGCTCTTGGGCGGATACGCCGGTTTGCGCGTCGACCATTTGCATTCATAGGCAAACAGCCGGCCGTCCCGCTCTTCCACCAGATCGATCTCCTGCTGGTCATAGGTGCGCCAGAAGTAGGTGTTGGCTGAT
>JAYRNS010000272.1:0-4576 GCA_041912075.1 Anaerolineae bacterium | reverse complement strand
CATGATGGCTCATGTGCGCCTGGCCGCCATCGACTTGGACGGCACGCTGCTCGATGACGACAAGCGCGTTTCGACGCGCAACCTGGCGGCTGTCGCGCATTTTCTGGCCCACCACGGTGCCGTAGCCCTGGCGACGGCGCGTGACTGTGCCAGTATCCAGGTCAAAGTGCCGTTGGTGCTGCCAGGTCTCTTTTACATCGGCAGCGGCGGTGCTGTGATTTGCCGGGCGGCTTCACAAACCCTTCCCTGGGTCAAGTACGTGCCGCCCGACCTGGCGACCACGGCAATCAGGTTCTTCCGCCGGTTCGATTACCCCGTGTTTCTCAATGCCGAAAACGACTATTGGGCCGACCGGTACGACGACCGGGTAGGTATGATCGAGCGCCGTTACAACCTGACGGTGCGGCCCTTTCAACACATCGGCGATGTGGCGCGGCCGATCATGCGTATCAGTCTGGCCGCCCCGGCCGCCATCCTGCGCGAGGCTGCGGCCGAAGCGGCGGCCCGGCTGGGTGACGTGCTGACCGTGAGTCTGGCATCACCCGACTGGTTGGACCTGCTGGCACCCCAGGCCGGCAAGGGCAAGGCGTTGGCAGCCCTGCAGGCGATACTGGGTGTGTCGGCAGCTGAAACGATCGCGGTGGGTGATTACGACTGCGATCTGGGCTTGTTCGCCCATGCCCACCACCGCGTGGCGATGGGAAATGCGGTGCCGGCACTCAAGACGGCGGCCACGATGGTGACGAACAGCAACAATCAGGACGGTGTTGCGCACGCGCTGCAGACGATTCTCGCTGGCTGTACCGGGCAGGCGCCGCGACGAAACCCCGACGAGGCGCTGCCAGGCCTGGCCACCGCGGCGCGCGGGAGGTGAGAGATGGCAAAACCGCATGTCATTGTGATTGGGGGAGGCTCGACCGGCTGCGCGATCACGCATGACCTGGTGCTGCGCGGCTGCCAGGTGACGCTCGTCGAACGCGGGGACCTGGCTTCGGGCACCACGGGCCGCTGCAGCTGCTACCGGCACTCCGGGGCACGTTACGCGGTCAATGACAAAGAATCAGCCGTCGAGTGCATCGAAGAAAACAAGATCTTGCAGCACATCATGCCGCCGCGTACGATGGAGGAGAACGAAGGTGTGTTTGTGCTGGTCGAGGGTGACGATCCACTTTACGCAGACCAGTTTTTTGCGGCATGTGCGGACTGCGGCATCGAAGCGGCTGAAGTATCACCACAGGATCTGTTTGCGCGCGAACCAAACGTCTCGCGTACCATTCGGCGGGTGGCCGTAATTCGTGATGATGCGGTGGTCGAGCCATTACGGTTCGCCCTGGCGTTTGCAGCTACGGCGCGACTCAACGGTGCCCGTTTTTTGCGTCACACCGAAGTCAAAGAGTTCGTGCACAGCGGCCGCCGCGTCACCGGTGTGCGGTTGTTCGACCGGGTAACCAATCGAACCACTGAGTTAGCGTCCGATATGGTCATCAATGCGGCCGGACCCTGGGCCAACAAAATTGCAGCACTCGCCGGCGCGCGGGTGACCCTGTCGCTCAGTCCAGGTATCCACGTTATTCTCGGTGTGCGTGTCAGCCACCTGGTGCTCGATCGTATGCATAAACCGAGCAGCGGTGATTTCATCTATCCCCTGCGCAACCAGAGCATCCTGGGCACCAGCTCGTGGAGTGTGCAGGACTGCGACTATCTGCACATTCCGCCCGCGCACATCCAACAGATGCGCGACGAATGCGGGGCGCTCGTGCCGCTGGTCAAAACACTGCCGGCCCTGGCAATCAACGCAGCCACGCGCCCGCTGGTCGCCCAGCCGGGAAAATCCGAGCGTGAGCTGAGCCGGCGTTTCGAATGTTTCGACCACGAGCGCCTGGATGGTGTCGAGGGCTTTGTGACGATCGCCGGCGGCAAGCTGTGCACGGCACGTGCCATGGCAGAGAAGATCAGCGATCTGGCCTGCCAGAAGCTCGAACTCGACGTGCCGTGTCAAACGGCCACCTATCCACTGGTTTCGTACCGCCGGTTTTACAGCGGCTAGTCAGGCTCAGAAAGGCACGGCATGTCACCTCAGCGCGTGATCGTCATCGGCGGTGGATCGACCGGCTGTGCCACGGCGCACGACCTGGCGCTGCGTGGTTTTGAGGTCGTGCTTATCGAGCGCAGTGATTTGGCCGCCGGAACCACGGGGCGCTGCAGTTGTTACCTGCACAGCGGGGCACGCTATGCGGTCAAGGACCCCGAAGCGGCCATCGAGTGCATCGAGGAGAACGAGACGATCCGGCGCATCATGCCGGCACAGGTGATCGAAGAAAACGGCGGCTGTTTCCTTCTGCTCGATGACGACGATCCGGCCTACGCCGATGCCTTCTTTGACAGCTGTGCGGCGTGCGGGATCGGGGCGCGCGAGGTCACGCCGCGGCAGCTGATTGCCATCGAACCCAACGTGACGCGTGAGGCGCGCCGGGTCGGCATCATCCCGGACGCCGTGGTGGAGCCGCTGCGTTATGTCATGTCCTTCGCGGCCACCGCACGCGTTCATGGTGCCCGCATCCTGCGCCACACCGAGGTCAAAGAGATCGTGCTGGACGGCCATCGGGTCACGGGCGTGCGCGTGCTCGACCGCGTATCGCACGAGATGTACGCGATCGATGCGAACCTGGTTGTCAACGCGGCCGGTCCCTGGGTCGATCGTATCGCGCAGATGGTGGGTATTCGGATTCCGATTGCGATCAGCCCGGGCGTGCATGCCATCATCGGTGTGCGCCTGGTCAACATGACGCTCAACCGGATGCGTATTCCGGCGAGTGCCGATTGGGTAGCGCCGCTGCGTAACCAGAGCATCACCGGCACGAGCTCTTGGACGGTCGAGGACTGCGATTTCGTGTTTCCACGACGCGATCACGTCGAGGCGATGATTGCCGGCGGTGAGCGGCTCGTGCCAGTCATGCAGCAGTACCCGGTCATTGCCATCAATGCGGCTGCCCGTCCCTTGATTGCGACCGGCGGTGCCCGTGAGCGCGACCTGAGCCGCACGTTTTCGGCGTTCGACCATGCCGAGCGCGATGGGATGGAAGGTTTTGTAACGATTGCTGGGGGCAAACTGTGTACGGCGCGCGCCATGGCTGAGAAGATCGGTGACGTCGTTTGCCAGAAGCTAGGTGTGATGGCACCCTGCCAGACACGGGTTGCGCCCCTGGTATCCTACCGGCGTTTGTACGCCGGCTGAACCAATCTGAGGAGTCTCATGTACGATCCAATTGCCCTGCAGCTGCCTGAGAGTATCGAGTTTGGCGATCACATCGTCGCCACGTACCTGTATCAAACCCGGGCCAACGTCGATATCGAACGCCTGGCAGTGGCACTGTCCGAAGAACAATCCAGCGGCACGTGGGTCAAGCTGGCCCACGAGTCCGACGAAGTCCGCCGGCGTCACGTCGGCAAGGTCGTGGCGATTTGGGAAGTACCCGACCACGAGACGAGTGTGCCCGATGAAGCGCAGACGCGCAGCTGGGTACTGCAAATCGGTTATCCGGTGCACAACTTTGGCGGGCAGATTCCCCTGATGCTGACGACCGTGCATGGCAACATTGCAGCCGCTGGTCGCCTGAAGCTGGTCGACCTGCACTTTCCGGCAGCATACGTGGCCCAGTTCAAGGGACCCAAGTTTGGCGTGGCCGGCATCCGTCGTCTGTTGGGCGTACCCGACCGGCCCTTGCTGCACACGATGATCAAGCCGTCGATCGGGTTGACGCCGGAAGAGAGCGCCGAAGCCTACTATCGGGCGGCGTTGGGCGGCGTCGATGCGGTCAAAGATGACGAACTGGTGGTGTCACACCCCTGGAGCCATTTCTTGCAGCGCGTCGCCCTGCACGGCGCCGCCGCCAAGACCGTGTACGAGAACACCGGTCACAAGACCTTGTACTTCGTCAACATCACCGACCGGCCGGACCGGCTGGTGGAAAACGCCCACCGAGCGTTAGAGGCGGGTGCCAATGCCTTGATGGTCAACTACCTGGTGGTTGGCATCTCGGCACTCTCGATGCTGGCCGATGATCCTGCCATCGACGTGCCCATTCTGGCCCACCTCGATTTTTCGGGCGCACTGTACGCCGCGCCGTGGTCCGGTGTCAGCTCGCACCTGGTGTTGGGCAAACTACCGCGATTGGCCGGGGCCGACGTGGTGGTCTACCCCAGCCCGTATGGCAAGTTCCCGCTCTTGCCATCCAAACATCTGCGGATTGCCCAGGCGCTGACCGCGCCGCTGCACGGGCTGCCGCCAATTTGGCCCATGCCCGGTGGTGGCGTGCACCCAGGGATGGTGCCGCAGTTGTTTGCCGACATGGGGCGTGACTTTATGGTCGGCGCCGGGGGTGCCGTGCATGGCCATCCCCAGGGTGCAACGGCCGGGGCGTCCGCCCTGCGCCAGGCGATCGACGCCACGCTGCAAGGGATGCCCCTGGCTGACGCCGCCGCCCAGCATGCCGAGTTGGCCGCGGCGCTGCGGCTGTGGGGCATGGCCGATGGCCACGCCACCACCGCGTACGACTTGATGCAGGGCTGAACCGCT
>JAYRNS010000271.1:0-2216 GCA_041912075.1 Anaerolineae bacterium | reverse complement strand
GTTGGGCGTAAATCTCGGCGTTGACTTCGTCGAGCGTACGATGATCGGGTGGCGGCCTTTGATGACGCGACAGCTGGAACAGCAGCCGTACCAGGCGTGACTGCCAGGCGGCAACGTGGGCCAGGACGTCCTTGACCGACCAGTCACCGACCACGCCGGGCTGTAACATGTCCTCCGGGGGCAGGCCCTCGATCGCGGCCAGCAGCCGGGTCCGGCTGGCGGCCATGAGGGTCAACAATTCTTGGGTGGTCATCGATTCTCATCCTCCTTTACACAGCTGCCGCGTTCAGCGGACACCGCGGATGCGGCTGACGAAAACGGTGCCCAAAACAAAACAGAGCAGCGCCAGTGAAAAAATCAGCGTGTAACCGAGGTGGGGATAACCGCGGCTGGGCCCCACCTGCTGGCCCATATCGAGAATGACGCCGGCGACGGGTGCCGCCACGACCTGTGGCAGGGTCAATGCCACGTGCCAGACGCCCATGTCTTTGGCGTAATCATCCATACTGGGCAACACGTCGGTGGCGAGCGCCCAGTCCACGCTGATGTATGCACCATAACCGAGACCAAACACGACACCCGCGATCACCGCCAGCGGGTAGGACTGGTTGACGAGCAGCACCGAAGCCACGGCGGCCTGCAGCCCACCCGAGAGGTACACCATGCGTTTGCGTCCGTAACGATCCGACAGAACACCCGCCGCCAGGGTGCTCAGCGTCGCACCAGCCAGGATCGACAGCACCATGATCGACACGGCCGAGGCCGCCTCGGTCATCGAGATGCCAAAGATTTCGAACGGGGCGCCGACGACGTCGTCCAGGTAATATAGGAGGAATTCCTGGACGGTGAAGGTGCCCATCACGACCAGGAAGCGGGTCAGGAAAACCCAGGTGAAATCACGCGAGCGAAACGGGTCGAACAGGGTGCGCCAAAAAGTGCGCCAGGCAAAAGGTGGTACTTCGGGTGGTGGTGGTTCTTTGACACCCAAAACGGTTACGAGCATGCCACCGAGCAGGATGAAGATCAAGAACCAATAGGCACCGGTGATACCGCCGATCAGCGGCAGCAGCAGACCCATGAGACCGCCGACCAGGTTGCCCAGCATGGTCATCGTCCCCATCCAGCCGGACGCCGAGCCGCGCTGGTTGGCGGGTACCACGTCGGGAATAAGAGCCGAATAGGGTGCCGTAGCGATGTTGTTGAACAGCTCGACCCACACGAACGCCAGGATGAAAAGCCAGAGGGTGTTGGGCTGGGCAAAATAGGCCAGACCCAGCAGACCGAGCACGTTGCCGATGGTACCGATGATCAGAAACGGCCGGCGGCGTCCGATAGGCAGACGCACGCGGTCCGAGATCGCGCCAAAGATGGGAGCTGCCACCATGGACACCAACGCGCCGGCCACGACGACCAGCGCCAGGGTACGGCCCTTGGCGGCGTCACCGCCCAGCAGGGCCGCCTGTGCCGGCAGGAGTACGATGAGGATGGCGGTCCAGTGGGCATTGGTGGAGAACCAGAACGCGCTCAGCAGCGCCTGGCGCAGGTTGGACATGCGTGGGAGCGAGGGTGCGCTGAGGGTGGCGGTGTGGGTCATGATGGTGTGTCTCTACGGGTCAGGCGTGGCGGCCGCGAATGCCGTCCACGAATGGTTGAACCTCCCCCCAAATAGTGGACACATAGTTGAGCTATGGGATACACTATGACGAGGGAGGTCATACACGATGAGACAGCCACGGAAGTACACACGGGAGTTCAAGGAGGAAGCGGTGGCGCTGGCAAAGAGCAGCGGCCGGCCGCTGAGCCACCTTGAACGGGAGTTGGGAATATCCAACGGTAGGTTGGCGGATTGGATGCGCGACCTGGAGCGAGCCGGGGAGCAGGCCTTTCCTGGGCAGGGACGGCTACCCGTGGCCGAGGACGAGTTGCGGCGGCTGCGGCGGGAGAACGAGGTGCTGCGGCAGGAGCGCGACATACTAAAAAAAGCCATAGCCATCTTCACGCCGGACGTGCGGCGAAATATCGATTCATAGACGAGCAGCGGAGGGAATACCCAGTGCGGCGCTTGTGCAGCGCACTGGGTGTGGCCCCGAGCGGCTACTATGCCTGGCGTGCGCGACCAGTGAGCCAGCGGGAGATGGCCAATCAAGTGTTGATCGGGCAAATCGAGGCGGTTTTTCAGCAGAGCCACCAGACCTATGGCAGTCCGCGGGTGCATG
>JAYRNS010000270.1:0-4206 GCA_041912075.1 Anaerolineae bacterium | reverse complement strand
TGCTGCACGCGGCTGGCATGGTCTGGCAAGGAAGCGGGCACGTCTTTTTCGGTCCATCGGGGTCCGGCAAAACGACCATGGCACAGCGTGCGGCCGGGCAAGTGGAAGTCTTGGGCGACGAGAACGTCGTGGTTCGTTTGAGCGAACAGGGACCAGAGCTGTTGAGCACACCGTTTTGGGGTCAGAGCACGCCGCCGGACCTGATTCGGCGTGTCAACCGCCGGGTGCCGCTGCGTGCGCTGTACGCCCTGGAGCAGACCGATGCATTTTCGCTGCAGCAGCTGTCGGCGGGCCAGGCCGTGATTGCCCTGTCGCTGACCGAGAAGGTGGCGGCCGAACGGACCAGCAGTGCCGCGGCGTGGTTGGCGGTGGCGGAACACCTGGTGGCGCGGGTCCCCGTCTACCGGCTGGGGGTTGCGCTCAAACCTGGATTGTGGGAGTTTCTAGAGGTCTCAACCGGTAAAGTCTAGGCCAATCGTAAGGTGCCAGGGGTTCTGGCAGTTGACACGGACCAGGAATCCGGATACAATAGGCGAAATCTTGTGTGCCTGACCGTCCTGGCACGGTGGCTTGACCAGCAGGTCGCCGTGCGCCCCATCGTCACCCAGCCCGCCGACGCCTGGGTGTTCGGTATCATTATCCGCCGTCCCGGAGATTTCCTGTGACGAATCGAGAGCAAACCGCACCCGCCCATCATCCGCGCGTGGCGGCCCGGGTGTACAGCGGAGAGGCTGTGATTTTAAGCCCTTCGGAGAACATGGTACGCATGCTGAACCCGGTCGGCTCGCGCATTTGGGAGCTGGCAGATGGCACGCGTACGGTCGACGAGATCGCCACGGTATTGACGACCGAATTCGACGTGGCGTACCCGGAGGCCAGACAGAGCACCGAGGAGTTTGTGGACGTGCTCGTTGCCAAAGGGCTGCTGACCTGGATGTAGGGGAGAAATTTTGACCGTGATCGATACCCAGATGCTGATGCGCAGTGTACCGGTGGTCGATGCCGTCGATCGTGGGTTCGATGCGTGTGGCACCGACGCTGACAACCGCGATCTGTACGCCCTGTTTTTGACCCGGCTGCAGCGCGAGCACGTGCCCTACACCGTCACCTGGGAGATCACGCACACCTGCAATTTGCACTGCGTCATGTGCTATAATGTGTCGCGTAACCAACCCGAGCTGTCGACCGCCGAGTGCCTCGATTTGCTCGAGCAAATGGCCCAGGCCGGCACGCTGCGTCTGACTCTGACCGGGGGCGAGATCCTGACGCGGCGCGATTTTTTCACGATTGCCGAGCATGCCCGGAAATTGGGTTTTGCGTTGTATCTGAAGACCAACGCGACCCTGCTCACGGCACAAACCGCCGATCGTTTGGCTGCCCTGGACCCGGTACAGGTCGATATCAGCCTCTTGGGGGCCAGCAATGAGACGTTCGACGCCGTCGCCGGCAGCCGTCAGACGTTGACGCGCGTGCTGCGCGGGGTCCAGCTGCTGCAGGCACGCGGCCTGCGTATCAAGCTGAACACCCTGCTCCTGGATCTCAACCTGGCTGAGCGGCAGCAGATGTTGGAGCTGGCGACAGAATTGGGTGTGCGGTATGAGCAGGTCATCAAGATCTCGCAGAACGATGACGGCACACCCCTGGCGATGGAACACCAGCTGACGCGCAATCAGATGACACAGGTGCTGTTGGCCGATGGAGGGAACTTCGTACCGCAGCCACCTGCACCATCCAGCCGCACCTGTAAGGTAGGGCTGGCGGCCTGTGTGATCAGCCCTTATGGCGAAGTATTCCCGTGTATCGAGCTGCGGATTGCGGCCGGCAGCGTACGCGAGCAGTCGTTTGCCGACATCTGGCGCAATGCACCGATCTTCCGCAATCTGCGCCAGCGACACACCTACGCCAACCTGCCCGAATGCCAGGTATGTCCGATCAACGCCTACTGCGAGGGCCGCTGCGCAGGTCTGGCGTGGAAGGAGAGTGGGGACCTGTTTGCTGGTAATACCCTCGCGTGCACGCAGGCCCAGGCCCGTTTTGCCCAGCTGCACCCGGGAGAACCGATTCCCGAAACACCCTTGCAGGCCAAACAGGCGGCAGCTGGCGGTCAGGCAATCGCCCGCGGCACGCCGCGGCAGACCATACCGTTGCTCAACCTGGCGTAACGCCAGTTCGTAAACATCGTCTATACCAGATAGTAAAGGGTGACCAAGCCCAGTATCTTTAAGGAGGAAGTCATGGAATTGTCGTCAACGAATCATAGTGTGCAGGACTCTCGTCTGGCGCGCAAACCGTGGGAAGCACCGGCCATTGTGCTGGAGAGACCGCTGGAAACTCAAGCGCAGCGTTTGCCACCGCAGTCCTCGCCCGATTCTGCACCGGTTGTTGGTCCATTTGGCACATCCGGAGGGACCGGTACCTGTCTCTAAACTCATATTCTGTTGAAACTTGGGGTTATGAGGCGGCATCAGGCTCACGAAACTCCTGGTTTCTCCAGAACATGAGTCTAGATGCGCGCGGGAGAGATCGCTCATCCACGTGTGCGGGTGAGCTGAACCATCGCAAGATTGCAGGAATTAAATGAAGTTGAGAGGGTACGAAGGCATGCGCAGTGGGCAAATGTACCGCTGCGCATGCGTGGTGTTGAGTGCAGTTTTACTGGTGACCGGTATGCCGGCCACCCGGCTGGTGTATGCTGACACCCCTGAAACCGGTCAGACAGATACCATCGAGCTGCGCGTTCAGACCCCGACCTACGAATTGGATGCACAAGGGCTGCGTGTGCCGGGCTACGGTGTCAACGATGCGCCGGGCATGCCCCTGCTGCCCGTGTGGGGCACGACGGTCGAGCTGCCGGCCAGTGGCACCTGGCACATCACGGTCTCTACCCCCGGTACGCGGGTTTTGACCGTGCCAGGGGTACTGCCCGCCGTGCCGGTACCAAATATGCCGCCCGCGCCACCCGAAGGCTGGAATCCAGCCAACGGTCCCACGGCCGTTCCTGTGATCGACCAGCCAAATGCCCAGGTCTATGCGGCGAATGGCTTCTATCCCCAGTCGCCGGTGGTGAGCGGCAGCGAACAGTGGCAGCGTGGTCAGCGCCTGCTGGCCGTGCGCGTGTTCCCTTTCCAATACAACCCGGTGGCCGGGATCGTGCGTTATCATCCCGACATCCGCGTCTCGATCCGGGTCACGCCGGGCGAGTCAGCCGCGCCAGCACCTGAAGCGCCTCCTGGCCTCCCGGCTGTGCCTGACGACGTCAGTGGTGCCCTGCGTCTGTACACACCGGGGCGCGGTCTTTACCGTCTCACTTACAATGACTTGGTGACCGCCGGCGTGCCAGTGACGACGACCAACCCGGCAACCTTTGCCATGACGTACCTGGGCGAACCCATCGACATCCAGGTGACGGGTGAAGGTGATGGGCAGTTCGACCCCGGCGACTTGGTGATTTTTTACGCCGAACCGTACCAGGGTCGTTATATGAACCAGAATGTGTATTGGTTCACCTATGGCGGTAGTCCTGGTGCGCGCATGAGTACGCGGTCGGTCAGCCCGACCGGTAGTGAGCCGGTGGTGACACAAGTCACACAGACCGCCCATGTTGAATTCGACCGCGATTACCGCAGCCTGTACAATCGGCCGATGCCGGCCGACCACTTTTTTGACAACCAGCTCTACGCCAATGCCGCCACGCCCACGGTGACGCGCGCCTATGACCTGCCGCTGGATGATGCCATCACGACGGGTGGTACCGTCACGGTGCGCACCATGGTGTTTGGCGGCCAGAATCAGGGGGCCAACCCGGATCAATCGATGGTGGTGCGGCTGAACAGCCATACGGTTGGCACCTTCCAATGGGAAGGCAGCACCGAAAAAGCGACGTCATCAGACGTGCCGGCCACCTGGTTGGACGGTACACCCAACCAGATCATCATCGAGGCCGCGCTCAGCCAGCTGCCGGGTTTGGGGTATTACTGGATTTCGCCCGATTGGGTAGAATTGACCTACCAGGCGCAGGCCGATGCCGAAAACGACCGCATGTACATCGAGGCGGTGGCGCCAGGGGCCAACGAAGTCGTGGTCAGCGGGTTCACCGCCCCGAACGCCGGCGTCTATGACTTGCGCAACCCGCGCAAACCGGTCAAGCTCATGACGACGGTGGCTCAAGCAGTGGGGGGTGGCTATACGCTGCATTTCTGGGATGCC
>JAYRNS010000269.1:0-8390 GCA_041912075.1 Anaerolineae bacterium | reverse complement strand
TCGACCACCTGGACACCCAGACTGGTCAGCATCTCCAAATCGGCGTAACCCGATTCTTCGCGGATTTCGCGCACGGCGGCATCTTCCAGGAGTTCACGGGCTTCGACGTGACCTTTGGGCAGGCGGAGTTCGTTTTTGTGGACACGCCGCAGCAGCAGCACGCACTCATGCTCATCGAGGACAACGCCGCCGGCGGCATCATAGGTAATCAGCTGTTTCACGCGCAGCTCCTTGACATGACGACGTCACTCCAGGAAACGGTAGGGAGAATCCGAAAAAGGTGCCGACCAACATTCCACCGTCAAGGGCAAGACGCCGCCGCCAATGGCATACGTGCCCGTTGCATCGAGGTCGATGTACACGCGCCGCCATGGCACGTAGAAGAAAGAATAACCACGCAGGCACACCCGCCAGTCTGGCCCGGCGGGTGGCGGCAGCCCTGGTGCATCTGCCTTGACCCGTCGTGGCAGGCGACGAACGTCCTCCAGCGCCAGGCGCTGCAGCTCCCAATCAAAACCACTTACGGCATGCGGGGCCAGGCGTTTGGCATTGATGGCCAGCCGCTGTACTTCGCCGCGCACCGGTGGTTCAGGCGGCGAAGCATAGCGTGGCACCAGGGCCCACAGGGCTGCAAACGCGATCACCAACAAAGGCACTGTCCGGCGCATGGGCTGGCGCACCGGGTCGCGCTCAGCCAGCACCGCCTGGCTGACCGCCCCCAGCACCAACAGCACGAGCAGGTGCAGCAAAAAACTCAGTGCCACCCCTGCTGGCAGCAACTGCACGCTGCCAGCGGCGCTGGTGGTCATGACCGGCACCGGATAACCGCTCCAACCGCCGCACGGCACGGAACAACCAGCCTGGTAATCAGGAACGGTAAATAGATAGGCCGAGGCTGCCGTCGCCGCCCCCGCCAACAGTACGACCAGCACGAGACCCTGCAGCCAGCGCCGCATACGTTGGCGCCACCAGATGATCAGGAGCACGGCCAGCACCAGACCGAGCAGGCCCGTCAGTAGAATGTTGGTTTCCGACTGTAACCAGGATGGTGTCATCGCGACGTATCAGGCTCCAGCAGGTACGTGCCAGAACAGGGCAACAGGCGCCCCATTGTACGTCAAACCACGCGAGTTGCCAAAACCAGTGGCGGACCCAGGCACAAAAAAAGCCGGCCATGGCCGGCTCGATGTGGATGGGCAGAGACAGGCTGTGACCGGGCAGCGGCGCCTGGCCAGTGCTTCCTGGCACGTCAGACGATCAGGCTCTGGCCGGCACCGGGCAGCCAGGCTGGCCGGGTGGGGTAGACGACCCGTGGCACCACCAGGCGGTCGCGCAGGCGGGCGCGTCCGCGTGCAATACGTGACTTGACGGTGCCCAGCGGAATTCCGACGATGTCACTGATCTCGTGGTAATTGTAGCCCTCGATGTCCGAGAGCACGACGACGACGCGTTGATGGTAGGGAAGATCAGCAATCGCCTGTTCCAACTCGATGCGTAGCTCGCGCCGCATGGCGTAACTCTCGGGCTCCTCGGCCGGCGCCAGCAGCAGCTCACTGCGGTCAGGCTGCTCCAACAGATCGTCCAACGACGTCGTCGGACGGCGCCGCAGGGAACGCAGGCGGTCGTAGCAGGTGTTGACGACGATGCGCAGCAGCCAGGCCTTGAACGACCCGCCGCGATATTGATCCAGTTTGCGAAAGGCCTTAACAAACGAATCCTGGACAGCATCCGCCGCCAGGTCTGGATCGTTCAGAATACGGCGCGCAACCCCATAGGAGACGCCCTGATAAGCCTGGATCAGTTGATTGAAGGCGTGTAGATGACCTCCACGGGCGGAGGTAATTAGTTTTTGCTCGTCAACCATGTTTGCTCGTTCCGTCCTCGTGTTGGATGTTGGGCGGGTGGTACGTCTGCGTCACGTGACGTCACACAGGCGGCCAGACCGGGGCAGCGATCTAAGCGCCATTGTAATCCCCAGATCAGGTCCACGCATCCGACATAACCTGCAAGCCGGCCTACGCCGTTTGGCGCACACGCGTCTAGGCCGTGTCGAGAACCTGCGTGGTCGGGGCAATGTTTCCGATCGGCATCTCCCTCATGAACGGCTTGTTTGACGCTAACCCCGCCTGCCGGTATAATGATCGCAGATGTTCTGGTGACCTGGTAACAAGCAGATACACCGGCGCCTGAATGGGGTGGGGTCCGATGACTGTCGTCGATGAGATCAAGAGTCGCCTCGACATCGTTGAGGTCATCAATTCCTACGTGCCTCTCAAAAAGGCGGGGCGTCACTTCAAAGGGCTGTGTCCATTTCACAGCGAAAAGACGCCTTCGTTTGTCGTTTTTCCTGAGAATCAGAGCTGGCACTGCTTCGGTGCATGTGGAACGGGGGGCGACGTTTTCTCGTTCATCATGCAAAAGGAGAAGCTCGATTTCGGCGAAGCGCTGCATCTGCTGGCACAGCGCACGGGGGTCGTCCTGACTGCCCAGGGTGAAGAGGTTTCGCCGGCCGAGCAGTACCGGGACAAATTACGCCAGGTGGTGATCGCGGCAGCCCATCATTTTCATCACCTGTTACAGAACCATCCCCAGGGCCAGACCGCACGCCGCTATCTGGACCAGCGGGGCATCGACGAGGAGATCATCAGCCGCTTTCAGCTCGGTTACGCACCCAACGAGTGGAACACCCTGCGTGATACGCTGCTGGCCCAGGGTTACCCGGTCGATCTGTTGCTGGATGCCGGACTGCTCAGCCGTCACGAAACACGGGGCACGGTCTACGATCGTTTTCGGCATCGCCTGATGATCCCGATCAACGACGTGCAGGGGCGCGTCATCGGGTTTGGGGCACGTGCGCTGGATGACTCCTTGCCCAAGTATCTCAATTCACCGCAGACACCGCTGTTCGACAAAGGCACCGTCTTGTATGGACTGGACCAGGCCCGGCGTGCGATTCGCGATGCCGACCAGGTCATCATCGTCGAGGGGTACATGGACGTGCTGGCTGCTCACCAGTACGGTGTGGCCAACGTGGTGGCCTCGATGGGCACGGCGCTGACGGAAACGCAGCTCCGTGCCTTGAAACGGTATACGAATAAGTTCGTGCTGGCCCTGGATGCGGATGCTGCCGGCAGCCATGCGACGATTCGCGGCATCCAGCTGGCCCGCGAGGCCCTGGAGCGTGACCTGGTGCCGGTGCCCACCGCCAGCGGTCTGGTGCGTCAGGAGTCACGGCTGGGGGTCGACGTACGCGTGATGACGCTGCCGGCCGGGTTCGATCCCGACGATCTGATTCGCCGCGACCTGGCGCAATGGCAGGCGCAGGTGATGGCGGCCAAACCGCTCGTCGACTTTCTGTTCGACACCGTCGCTCAGGAACAGGACCTGAACACGGCCAAGGGCAAGGCCACCGCGGTGCGCGAGCTGGTACCGTTGATTCAAGAAGTGGCCGATTCCGTCGAGCGCACGCATTACATACAACGTTTGGCACGCCTGGCAAAGGTCGACGAGCGTACGGTGCAGCGTGAGATCGACCGGCAGGCGGCCATGGCTTCGACGCCGGTGCCGGCGGGTAATGTGCGGCCCACCGTGACCGCGCCTGGTGCGCCGGCCAATGGTGCCGGACAGCGTCCCGGCATGGCCGAGTACATCTTGCGGGCCGTTTTGGCCCAGGCACCACTGTTGACCCAGGCCGATGCCACACTGTCCGGGCTTGGGTTCGAGCCGCTGCGTGAGGCCGACTTTACGCGTGGTGAACAGCGTGCGCTGCTGCAGCTGCTGCGTCAGCAGCAGGCGCAGGGTGACAGCTGGGAGTGGGCCGCGCTGCACGAGGATGCACCACCATTCCTGACGAACTATCTGGCCACGCTGGCCGCGACGCCGGCGCTGCCCGTGGTGCCAATGGAAGATGCCGGTTACGATCTGGTCAATACGATCCTGCGTCTGCGCCAGTCCAATATTCAACTGCGGCTGCAGGAACTGCGGCACCTGCAGGATGAGGCCGGTGGTTCCGATGCCGAAGCTGGCAGTGCCTACCGGCAAATCGTACAAAGCAGTACCCAGGAGTTGGGCAGACTGCAGGCGGTCTTGCGCCAGCGTGCCCGGTTTATTCACTGATCTCCGATCCAGGCGCACCATCTGGTATATGAACGGGATGGCGAACATCTGCCTTGATCGCATGCTGAGCCTGTGCGGGGTCCATGACAGACAGGGATACACGCCCGAAAGTACCCAAAAAGAATACGGCTATCCCCCCGGTGTCTGATGCGACCACCGTCGCAGCCAGAACCGCGCCGCGGTCGCGTACCCGTACCGATCGTGGGCGCGCGCCGGTCGACGGCACGGCGCGGGCTGACCCGTATGCCAGCGCACCGTCGGACGAAACGACGCGCTTGCCCGGTGCCAACCACCTGGTGCCCGCTGAACCGGCAACCGGCGAGACCGAAGCAGGGGGTTCAGCCAGGGTGCCAGTGGACGAAGCGTTTGCCGAGCAGGTGGCGGCCGAAGCCGAACGTCCGGTCGAGGAATTTCTGCAGTCATGGAAAGAGGCGGGTCTCGGCAGCGACCCGGTGCGCATGTACCTCAACGAGATCAGCCGTCACAACCTGCTTACAGCCAACGAAGAGGTCATGCTGGCCGAGCAAATGCGGCTCGGCGGCGAGGCCGCGGTGCGCCTGCACCAGCCAAACCTGGACCCTGACGAACGGACCCACCTGACCGCGGTGGTGCGTACCGGCGAAGCGGCGCGCAAACGCCTGGTGCAGGCCAACCTGCGCCTGGTTGTGAGCGTGGCTAAGCGTTACCTCGGGCGCGGGATGTCGTTTCTCGATTTGATCCAGGAAGGTAACATTGGGCTGCTGCGGGCGGTGGGCAAATTCGACCCGACCCTGGGTTATAAATTCAGCACCTATGCGACCTGGTGGATTCGCCAGGCGATTACGCGGGCCATTGCCGATCAGGCGCGCACCATCCGTATTCCGGTACACGTGGTGGAAAACATCAACCGCCAGGTGCGCATCCAGCACCAGCTGCTGCAGGAGCTGGGTCGGGAAGCGACGCCGGAGGAAGTCGCCCTGGCGATGGAACTGCTGGCCCCTGAGGACCGCACGGCCATCGTAGAAGCCCAGGCGACCGGTGAGCCGCTCGATCCGGCACTCGAGCAGCGCCTGCGTCGCGCCGCGGTCAAGGTGCGCGAGATTACACGCGTGGCCGAGGAGCCGATGTCGCTGGAAACGCCGGTGGGTAATGATGAAAACAGCTACCTCGGTGATTTCATCGAGGACGACGTCATGGGGCCGGCCGACGAAGCCAGCCGCCAGCTGCTGCGCGAACAGATGCAGGCCGTGCTGGGGCTGCTGACCGAGCGCGAACGCAAGGTGCTGGAGATGCGTTTTGGTTTCGCCGATGGCACCAGTCACACGTTGGAAGAGGTAGGCCAGGAGTTTGGTGTGACGCGCGAACGCATCCGGCAGATCGAGGCCAAAGCGCTGCGCAAGCTGCGTCATCCGGTGCGCAGCAGCAAACTGCGCGATTATTTGGTGTGAAGTCGGACAATCTGGAGTGCGGCAGCCCGGACAATCTGGAGTGCGGCAGCCAAGCTGCCGCTTTGGCGTTCCGTGTTTGATCGGATGAAAGCGCACGCCAACCTTGCGCACTCCAAAGCGCAAGCTGTGCTTGCGCACTCCACATTGACCGTCCGGATTTGACAACCCTTTACCACGGAGTATAATCGCGCCGTACGTTCCGGTCCTCGATAGCTCAATAGGCAGAGCAAGCGGCTGTTAACCGCTGGGTTCGTGGTTCGAGTCCACGTCGAGGAGCCTAGGCAGCTGATGCAAGGATAGTGTCCGCACTATCCTTTTTTGTTACGCACAAGCCGTTGGCATGTCCTCAGACGATGTCCCTGGCGACGAGATCGGCGATTTCTCCCTCGCTGTAACCCAACTCCTGCAGGATGTCTTCATTGTGCTGCCCCAAGGTTGGCGCAGCCTGCCGGTAGGCCACCATCTCTTCGGAAAAATGCACCGGATAGGCCAGCGATTTGACCGCCCCCACCGTACTGTGTTCGATCTCGACGATGTCACCGCGCGCCAGGACCTGTGGATCGTTGAGCGCCTCCGCCACGTCGTAGATCGGCCCGCACGGAATGCCGGCGGCATCCAACTCGGCCAGCCACTCGGCCGCATCACGCGTGGCCAGGATCGGCTCCAGGTATTGATTGAGCGCCGGCCGGTTGACGTTGCGCCCCGGGTTGGTGGCAAAGCGCTCGTCGACCATCAGCGTCTCCTCGACACCCAGGATCCCGCAGAACTTCTGCCACAACCGCTCGCTGCCCACGGCGACGTTGAACCATTTGTCGCGCGCCTTGTACGGCTGGTAGGGCGTGATCGTGGCGTGCTGGTTGCCCAGGCGTTTGGCCGGTTCACCGGTGGCAAAATAGGCACCGGCCACGTGGCTCAACCAGGTCAGCTGCGCATCGAGCAATGAGACATCCAAGGCCTGACCCTTGCCGGTCTGGTAGCGTCGGATGATGGCCGACAGGATGCCGCTGAACGCATAGATCCCGCCGGTCAGGTCGGCAATCGGTACCGCATAACGGATCGGCGCCCCGTCCGGCTCGCCCGTAATTGACATAATGCCGCACATGCCCTGGATGATAATGTCGTAACCGGTGCGCCCGGCGTAAGGCCCCGTGCGGCCAAAACCGGTGAGCGAAACGTGGATCAGGCCGGGGTTGTGCTGCCAGCAGCTCTCGGGGTCGAGCTGGCGTTTGTTGAGCGAGTCGGCGCGGGGAAAGTTGTTGATGAAAATGTCCGCCGCGTAGACGAGGCGGCGCAGGATCTCGCTGCCTTCCGGCGTGTCCAGTCGCAGCGTCAGGCTGCGTTTGTTGCGGTTGGTGCTGAGAAAATAGGCGCTTTCGTCACCCACATAAGGCGGTGCCCAACCGCGGGTCATGTCGCCCTTGCCTTTCTCTTCGATCTTGATGACGTCGGCACCCATGTCGCCCAGGTACATGGTGCAGATCGGCCCGGCCAGGGCTTGCGTGGCGTCGACGACGCGCAGACCGGAAAGTACCAGGGGGTTGGTGGTTGGGTGTGGCACGGCAGCTCCTTACGATTTTGGATTTTGGATTTTGGATTTTAGATTGGCTGGGCGTTGTGCGTCGCGGGTGCGGCGGTTGTCGGAGAGGGAGGGGGCGGGGCCACCCCGGAAGACGTTGATGATCTCGGCCATGATACAGACGGCGATTTCGGCCGGGGTGCGGGCGCCGATGTCCAGACCGATGGGCGCGTAGACGCGGGCAAATTTCTCGGCCGGGATGTGCTGCTCGGTGGTCAGAAGCTGGAAGACGGTGTTGACCCGCCGTCGCGAGCCGATCATACCGATGTACGCCAGCGGCTCATCCAGGACTTCGAGCAGGCAGTCGATGTCGTACTGGTGACCGCGCGTGACCAATACGATGTAGGTGTCGCTGTCGAGCCGGCCATCGCTGAGCATGGCATGCACCGTCGCCCGCAGCGGCGCGGCCAGCACAGTGTCGGCGGTGGGAAAACGACCGGGGTGTGCGTACTGCGCCCGGTCGTCCAACACCGTCACCAGGAAACCACACAACGAGCCGAGCTGTGCCAGGGGAACGGCGATGTGGCCGGCGCCGACGATGACCAGGTGTGCCGGCCGGCGCTGGATCTCGACAAAGACCTGCAGGGGTTGTCCGGCTTCGCGGGTATAGTCGAGGAGTTTGTGCTGCTTACCCTGCAGGACGCTGCGGGCATCGGCCAGGATGCGCGGCTCCCAGTCACCCAGGTCCAACTCGCTCATCGGTTCCTGATCCAGCCACACCAGGGCGCGGTGCCCCCGGCTGCCGGCCCACGTGCCACCGGCGCGGATCACCGTGACCAGCGCTACGCCACGCCGCTGTTCGAGTGATTCGGCCAGCGCTGCCAGGAGTCCGCTCATGCCGTTTGTGGGGTCCAACGTTCGACGAAGACGTTCATGATCCCGCCGCACACACCGAGGCTTTGCATCGAGATGTCCTCGGTCAGGTCGACGTGCACCACCTGTGGTTCGCCGGTCCGGATCACGTCCAGCGCGGCGCGGATGACGTCGGCCTCGCCACAGCCACCGCCGATCGTGCCGACGTGCTGGCCGAGGGGGTGGATGATCATTTTGGCGCCCACTTCACGCGGCACGGAGCCCTTGACCTCGATGATCGTGGCCATGGCGACGGTGTCGCCCTCGGCGAGCATATCTTGTAATTGATGATAAATGTCCATTGGCCTCGTCCTTGAAACCGTAGGTCACGGCTCCCGCCGTGACGACGTCCTCTAGTCCACATAGAACGCTCGTCCCAAAGACCGTAGGTCACGGCTCCCGCCGTGACGACGTCCTCT
>JAYRNS010000268.1:0-9576 GCA_041912075.1 Anaerolineae bacterium | reverse complement strand
CGATTACTTTGCCCATTCGATCCTGTGGTGGTAACTGTCGCACGGTCTGCTTCACTGCTGCTTTCCGAACGGGCGCTGGTGCGATTCACCGCACCGATGACCAGGGCGCCGATCAGGCCAACAAACAGCGTGCCCAACACGATCTTTTTCAACATGACTCATTTTCCTCCGATGTTTGTAGATTAGTTCCTATGTTAGTTCTCGATCAAACCGGTGGCCGGTTTGCCGCCGGCTGCTGGGCCAGCCAACGTGGCTGCGTCCGCGACCGCAGCATTTTCTGCGTCACGTTGACGATCCAGCGCCAATGGATGGCGAAGTGGAGCAATGCTGCTACAATCAGCGTTACTGCCGCCCAGGTGTGAATCACGTCCCACGTGCTGCGGTTGAACAGGAACATAGGATCGGGCGCCCAGTGCTGTGCGGGCACGAAGAGGAAGTATACGCCGCTCGCGGCTGTCAGAAAGAAACTAACCGCAATCGTCAGGTTGATCAGCAGGTTTTTACGTACATTCCAGTTCATACGTCCATCACGCCCGCGGACCTGGCGTACGGTGCGCCGGGTCATGTTGACCACCCAGGTCCAGTGCAGCGGTAGATGGATCGCAACGGCCGCGATCATGAGCAGACCGGCCCACATGTGTAGGTCGGACCACGTCTCACGTGCAAAGATGATCGTGATGCCGTAAGCAGGGTTGCGGCCTCCCATGTAACCACCGTTGGGCAGGTAGAGGAAGTAAATACCGCTCACTGCAGCGATGATCCCCGCCAGCAACAGGCCAGCATCGACGAGCCAGTTGCGTTGGGTTGGTTTGGAAACAGAGTTCTGTGATGACATTCGTTTATAACCTCCCAAATGCCGATGTGTTGATCACTGAAAATCCAATCGGTTTGGTGAACCAGCTCCCCATTCCGGCAAGATGAAGCGGTGGTGCTGGCTGACGTGCACATCATACCAAAGAGATATGCAGAAGTTGTGAAGAAACACACTACTTTTTATAAATTTTGCACAAATCTTACATTTAGAGGGTGGGATCAACGGTGATGGGATGGGGACATTGGGGCAAAGATGCGGCTTTCGATTCAGTGCGGCGGTGCCCCGTGATCGAACACGCGCAGCTGCTCGGCCATGCGGTGCAGGGTGGCGTCCACCCGCCCGTTGACCGTGTCGCCCGGGTAGGTATCGCCGGCTGTACGCACCCCGGCCGGCACACCGGTCAAGATTTCGATCGCTTCATCGACCGTGCGCACAGGGTAAATGTGAAACAGGCCGGCAGCCACTGCGTCGACGACGTCCGTACGCAGCATGAGGTTGGGCACGTTACTCTCGGGTACGATGACGCCTTGCTCCCCGGTCAGACCACCGGGCATGATGCGGCAGACGTCGAAAAAGCCTTCGATCTTGAGCGTGGCGCCGCCAATGGCCTGGATGTCGCCGTGCTGGTTGACCGAACCGGTGACGGCGATGTCCTGGCGAAGCGGCAGATCGGCCAGGCTGGAGAGCAGGGCGTACAGCTCGGTCGAAGAGGCACTGTCGCCATCGACCTGGTCGTACGACTGCTCGAAGGCAATGGTGGCTGCGAGGCTCAACGGGTAGTCCTGGGCAAACCGTCCGCCCAGGAAACCGCCCAGTATGAGCACCCCTTTGTCGTGCAGGCTGCCACTGAGACGCGCCTCGCGTTCGATGTTGACCACACCAGTACGCCCCAGGTAGGTGCGCACCGTCACCCGGCCCGGTTTGCCAAAGGCATAGTCCCCCAACTCGAGCACGGCCAGACCGTTGACCTGCCCCACTGCGCGGCCCGTGGTGGCGATCATGATCGTGCCGTCGGCAACCATCTCGCGCAGCCGCTCCTCGATCAGGTTGGAACGGTAGATGCGCTCGCTGATCGCACGGTCGACGTCGCCGGCGGTCACCAACCCGGCCTGGCCGTCGGTGCGGCGCTGTGCCCAGAAGGCAGCCTCGTACACGATGTCGCTGACCAGGGCAAACTGGGTGGTCAGTTTGCGTTGATCCTCCACCAGCCGCCCGCTGTATTCGACCACGCGGCTGACTGCACCCAGGTCGAAATCAGGCAGGGCCGATTCCAGGCAGCGTGCGCGAATAAACTGGGCGATCTTGCGTTCGTTGTCGGTGTTCCACACCATCTCGCCGGCAAAGTCGGCCCGCACTTTGAACAGCTTTTCGAACTGCTCGTCCAACTCGTACAGCAGGTAATAGGTCTCGGGATCGCCAATCAGGACGACCTTGATTTGCAGCGGGATCGGCTCCGGTGTCAGCGTGGTGGTCGCCAGCACGCCGGCCTGCTGGCTCATCTCCTCGATGCGCACCCGCTCGTTGCGCAGGGCCTGTTTGAGTGCTTCCCAGGCCAGGGGCTGCTCCAGGAGGATGCGCGCATCGAGCACCAGGTAGCCACCGTTGGCCTTGTGCAGCGCACCCGCTTTGATTTGACGGTAGTCGGTGACGAGGGTGCCGAGTTCAGCGCGCAGCTCGACGCGGCCCACCAGGTTGGAATAGGTGGGGTTGGTCTCCAGCACCACCGGTGCTCCCTGCAACCCCTGGTTGTCGACGATGACGTTGAGCCGGTAACGGTCGTAAAACGACGTCAGCGACGGGCGCAGCCATTTGGGAACCCCGTAGGCATCGACGTCATTCTGCTCGTTGTCGTCATCCGTTTTTTGGCGCAGCTCACCCGTATGGGCCGCGATGTTTTCGGCCACACCCTGCAGGTAGCTCGTGACGTCTGGCCACTCCTGGTATTCTTCCTGCAACCGCGCAAACAGCGGCTCGATCGTCGTGCGCGCCAGCTCCATGTCGATATGCGCCAGGCGCAGCTGTGCATCTTCGGTCAGTTCCTGGATCTGGCGCAGGGTGCGTTCGAGCGCTTCTTGCAGCGCACTCTCTTTCTCGTTGATGGCCTGCCGCGCCGCTTCGGGCAGGTTCGTGAACTGTTCCGGTGTCAGCGGTTCACCCTTCTCGATCGGGGTGAGAACCAGCCCGCCGCCTGACTCGACCAGGCCGAACCCCTGCTCGCGCGCCGTGCGCTCCAGCTCGTGCAGGCGCTGGTCTTGCTGCTGCTCGATTTCCCGCTCGATTTGATGACGGTGTTCGGCATAGGCATCGCTGGCGAAGGCGGTCAGCAGGGCATCGGCCACCTGCACCAGCAGCTGGTTGGCCTGGTCACGCAGCCGGGCACCACCCGCCGGCGGCAGCCGCAGGGCGCGCGGCCGGTCGGGGTCGCCGAAATTGTGTGCGTACCCCCAGTCGGACGGGATGGGACGCGTGCGCGCCTTGTGCTGCAAGAAGCGGGCGATGGTGCTGGTTTTGCCCGTACCTACCGGCCCCATGGCAAAGATGTTGTAGCCATAATAAGGGATATCGATGCCAAATTCGATGGCGCGGGTGGCTCGTTCCTGGCCAATGATTTCGTCCAGCTCGGGCGCATCGGCGGTCGTGGTGTAAGGCAGGTGATCGAGGGGGGCACGGCGGCGCAGCTGCCCGGTAATCAGTTCGCGCGGCATGGTCGGCTCCTGGTTGTGATACTCTTCTCATTTTACCATTGGCTTGACAAGAATGCCACCATGGGTTACACTCCGCACGCATCGCACGTTTCAGGGTCCTGCACAGCGCCAGAACAGCGATGCGCTCTTATGTTGAGGGATCACACCTGATGCTTTTTGGATACACTGTAACCTGCTCGTGTCGCAGGCGGGTGTGCGGCGGCGGTTTGCCGGCCACACCCGCGATGTTTGGCTGCCCTCGAGAGGTCGTGCAGGTCCGGAAGGTCATGGGTTGACCGCAACGTTTCGATAGCGTGACAGAGCATCTGTCCGTGGTGGACAAGATGCCGCATCGTCCAGGCAGGTCAGGCTCATGGGGAGGCAGCAGCAGCCCGGTGAGCTTTTTTATTTCGATACCCAAAGGAGATCTTACCGATGTCACAGATCGCAAACAACGTCACGGAACTGATTGGCAACACCCCGCTCCTGCGTCTCAACCGCGTCACGGCGGGTGCGGGGGCTGAGGTGCTGGCCAAGCTGGAGTTCCGCAACCCCGGCGCCAGCGTCAAGGATCGTATTGCCCTGAGCATGATCGATGCCGCCGAAGCCGCGGGCAAGATTGGCCCCGAGACGGTGCTGGTGGAGCCGACGAGCGGTAACACGGGGATTGGGCTGGCGATGGTGGCGGCGGCGCGCGGTTACAAGTGTCTGCTCGTCATGCCCGAAACGATGAGCCTGGAGCGGCGCAAACTGCTGCGGGCGTTTGGGGCCGAGCTCATCCTCACGCCCGGCAGCGAGGGGATGCCAGGGGCCGTGCGCCGCGCACGCGAGCTGGCTGAGGCCGACCCGAAGTACTTCATGCCGCAGCAGTTCGAGAACCCGGCCAACCCGGCCATTCACGCCCAGACCACGGCCGAGGAGATCTGGCGCGACACCGATGGCACGATCGACATTTTCGTGTCGGGCGTTGGTACCGGTGGCACGATCACCGGCGTCGGTCGCGTGCTGCGCCCGCGGCGTCCGTCGCTCAGGCTGATCGCCGTCGAACCCACCGATTCGCCGGTGCTGTCGGGTGGTAAACCCGGACCGCACAAGATCCAGGGCATCGGAGCCGGCTTCGTACCAGCGGTCCTTGACACCGGTCTGATCGACGAGATCGTCCAGGTGACAAACGATGAAGCGATTGCCATGGCGCGCCGGCTGCCTGTGGAAGAGGGGCTGCTGGTTGGCATCAGTTCGGGTGCCGCGGTGCACGCCGCGGTCCAGGTCGCGCGGCGGCCGGAGAACGCCGGCAAACGCATCGTCGTCATCATCCCCTCGTACGGCGAGCGCTACCTGAGCACGGCGTTGTTCGCCGACCTTCAGGTTTGACGGTCGGAATCTTGAATTGACCACAAAGAACACAGAAGGCACAAAGATGTTTATGGTTTGACTTCTGTGTGCCTCTGTGGGCTTTGTGGTTAGAACTGAAGACTGCGGGACTTCGCTTGTCTTGCCAGATCAGGGAGGGAAGTATGTTAGAGACCCTGCGTAATGACATGCGCGTGATATTCGAGCGTGACCCGGCGGCGCGCAGCAAGGCCGAGGTGCTGTTGTTCTATCCGGGGCTGCACGCTGTCTGGTTTCACCGCCTGGCGCACGCCTGCTGGGTGCGCGGCTGGCGGTTGCTGGGGCGCGGTCTCAGCCACGTGGGGCGGTTCCTGACCGGCATCGAGATCCATCCCGGGGCGACGATCGGTCCCGGTTTTTTCATCGACCACGGCATGGGCACGGTCATCGGTGAGACGGCCGAGGTGGGCGCCAACGTCACCCTGTACCACAACGTGACCCTGGGCGGCGTCAGCTGGGAGAAGGTCAAGCGCCACCCGACCTTGGAGGACCACGTGGTGGTGGGCGCGGGGGCGCAAATCCTGGGACCGATCACGATCGGCGCGCACAGCCGGATCGGTGCCAACTCGGTGGTCGTCAAGGACGTGCCGGCCAACAGCGTGGTCGTCGGTGTGCCGGGGCGTACGCGCGGTCGCAATGGTGAAGTCGATCTGTTACGTCAGCACGAGGACCTGCTGCACCACCGCCTGCCCGACATGACCATGGACATGCTGCGTGACCTCACCGTGCGGCTGGCGCTGGTGGAACAAACGGTGGCCGACCTGCGCCTGCAGGACGACCACCAGACGGCGGACGTGTGGGTGGCGGGCGTGGGGAGTCATATTTGACAAGTGATGCGTGAAATGTGAGGGCGTGAAACGTGAAGACGTGACCAACCCGCGTGGATGCTCCAAATGTGGCATGGTTGCGGGAATGCTCGTTTTGAGCTAGAATGCGCACATCCTTGGTGAAACGAACGTCTGAAAGGAGCGGGACGGTGAGCATATTATACGTTGAACCAACGGAACGCGCCCAGCAGTTGCTGCCCCTGGTGCGCGCCGCGATCGATGGCGAGGTCGTCCGGCTTCAGCTTGCGATCAAGTTGGCAGGAAAACGTCTGTTACCGTTTGAGGAAAAATATGCCGTCAGCTCGGAGCATTTCATGGCCGAGATGACGGCAGAAGACCTACAGGGCGGGGATGATGAGTATGTTCAATGGGCTGGCGAATATCGGCTAAGGCAGCGATTGGAGGAGAAGCTTTCCCGGCTGCAGGAGGTCGAGTATGGTGATCCAGACATGCTTCGACCAGCTTAAGCGAGTCCTTGATCACTATGCGACCGCCAATTTCGTCCTCGATGTCCAGGTGACGTTTGAGTTACGACCCGGTGACCAGGGATACGTGTTCGGCATTGTGCTGTTTCACGACCAATCGGCTTTGCACTTCCGCGAGTACATCGATGTCGCGGCTGGCGATGTGAGCAAGCTGATGTACTCCTACCATTATCAGGACGCAGCAGAAAGGCTTGTGTTCAGGTACGACAACGCGCGTCATCGACCGGCGTTGCCGGCACCCGAACACAAGCACACTGTGGACAGTGTTTTTGTAAGCGAAGCACCCACATTGGAAGCCGTGCTGATGGAGATCGCAGCCAGTCGACAATGGTTATGACACCCCGCGGTTTCACCCGCATCTCAGACCGACCGCCCTCCAGTCACGCTTCACGTTTTCACGCCTTCGCGCCTCACGCTGCCACAACGCGGCCCACCTCCGCATCGATGACGATCTTATACGTCCGTACCGCCACCTTTGCCGGCCCACACAGCACGTCGCCATTGGTGACGTCGAAACATGACGCATGCCAGGGGCAGATGATTTTGACCCCTTCGAGTTTGCCTTCGCTGAGCGGGCCGCCGACGTGTGTACACTTGTCGTGCGTCGCGTAAAAGCTGCCGTCGACGTTGTAAACGGCCACGGGCTGGCCGTCGAGATCGAGTTTTTTGGCCTCGCCCGGTTTGAGGTCGGCCAGTCTGAACTCATTCGCCGCCAGCGTGCGCGGCGCTTCGGCCTTGTGAAACAAATCGGCCAGCGAAATGTCGACCGGGTCGCGCACCAGCACCGGGATTTGCAGGTAGACCTCGCCGTCCTGGACTTCCACGGGGTAGGATGGAAGTTTGGCGCTCGGATCGAGCAGCAGACGACCGGTTTGCACGTTGTACTGGTAGCCGTGCCACGGGCAGGTGAGGGTATCGCCGGTGAGGTCGCCCTCGCAGACGGGACCACCGCGGTGCAGACAGCTGTTGTGCAGGGCCATCCACTGGCCGCCGTGGTGAAACACCCCGATGGAGAGCCCTTCGGCCTGGACGATCTTGCGTGCCCCTTCGGGAATCTCGTCGGCGCGGCCGACGTACACCCGGCGGTACTCGACCGAGCGGGCGATGCCCAGGCTGCGTTCGTAGGTCTCGATCGCCAGTTGGTGGACCGGTTCTTCGTCGTAGTCTTCGGCCGGCTGGAAGGTTTCGGCTTCTTGACCTGGACCGTAGGGCCGTGTCAGCAGCTCGAGCAGGACGATCAACAGGGAATTCCAGCCCTTGATCGCACGCACCTCCAGGTCGGGATCGATGGTGTGCAGTTCGGTGGTAAGGGCCTCCACCAGCCGCTGCTGGACGAAGCCAACCATGCCCATCACGTAACGTTCGGGGATGTAAACACTGGCATCGGCGCCGTGTGACGTGTGGGCGCGGCCGACGTAATCCACGAAACGGGCGTAGTCCTCGTCGAACTCGGCCTGCGCCGTGCGCCGCCAGAACGTCGTCTGGTGCTGCATGCGCAGGGTCAGGTAATCCTGATCGATCGTGCCATCCCGTTTGAGAAAGTGTTTGCGTGTCGCCGGGAAGCTGAGCAGGTGGACGTAAAAGTCGGCCACGATGCCGGGGATGTACTTCTCGACGATAAAACGGGTCGCGCGAATCGCTTCGGTGTAGTCGGGCCGGAAATCGACAAACGCGGCCATAAATTCAAAATAACGTCCGGCGTCGGCCGCCCCACGTTTGAAGCGCTCCTGCGTGGTAAGTTCGGTCATGGTTTCAAGCTCCTTCGTGGCAGGTGAGGTCATCAGGCAGGATAGTCGCGATTATAATGCTTCACTGCCGTTCGTGCAAGCCGCAACAAGATCGATGAAGCGGCAAAGGGATAGCGGCAAATTGCCACTGGACGAATTCACAATTATGGTGTATAATTGGCCTGACTCTCGCACCGACCCTCCGCCGATCCCCGCTGTCTAGTTGCGACTGGCCGAGAACGTCCAAACAGGGCCCAGGATGCCCGCCCTGTTTGGGGTCTTTTTCCATCGGCATCGGAAAGGCAGGTGGTCCGCCGGACTGACGGCAGCACGACTGTTTTTTTCCTCGTACTTTTTCTTTTGTCTGTCCACCCAGGTGCCAGCGCAGGGCGGTTGTTCGGTGTCATGTTCGCGGCACTGGCACCAGAACCCGGGGTTGGACATCCCGCATTTACTCATTTGGAAGGAGACTACACGTGGGCACTATTCTTACTATCGTACTGGCGCTTATCGTCGCCGCCGTCGTCCTCTATATCGTCAGCCGGCTGAACATGGGTCTGACGGTCGACAGCTTCATGAGCGCCATCATTGCGGCCGCCGTGATCGCCATCGTCGGTGGCGTGATCTGGTGGCTGCTGGGGCTGATTGGGATTGGTGGCGGCAGCGGTCTGTGGGCCGCGATCGTCTACCTGGTCGTCGCCGCAGTCATTCTGATGGTCAGCGATCGTTTCCTGCCGGGCATGAAGGTCAACGGCTTCACCGGTGCGCTGATCGCCGCGATTGCGATTGCCGTCGTGACCTGGATCATCACCTGGCTGCTGGGTCTGCTGGGTATCACGTTGTAACAGCGGACCGTTTGGTCTGACAAAAGAAAACACTGCGCCAGGTTTTGACTGGCGCAGTGTTTTTTATTGGGCGAGGCGGTTGGATGGTGTCTGCGGCTGTTAGCCGGTCAGCCAGCGCCTGCGATATTCAACGGGTGATGAATGAAAGTTATTCATGACCTGAATAGTAATTACAAAGCCACGAATGGCCGTCCGCGAATTGGGTCCGCGAATGCGCGAATGGAACGAATGACCTGCGGCAGAGTGAATAATCCGAGTATAGCGCAACTTGGTGGGGTGATCAAATGACTTGCGCGGCGACCCGGTGGCGACCTGTGCCTACCAGTCGACACTAATAACTTGCGCTTTCGCTGTAATTATGGATAATGACACATAGAATCATGTGTTACAACTTCACACATTGAAATAGGTAAACTCATGTTCAAAACGATCCAGATGACCATAGATGAGAAACTGTTGGCGGAGGTCGACTCAACCAGCACAGAGCTTGGCATGAGCCGTTCGGCCTTTGTGCGGGAAGCACTGCGGCAGACGATAGAACGGTTGCGCGTAGCGCGGTTGGAACGCCAACATGCGGAGGGGTATGCCAGGTTTCCGGTAGAAACTGGCGAGTTCGATGTTTGGGAAAGCGAGCAGGTGTGGAGCGAGCCATGAGACGAGGTGAAGTGCGCTGGTACACCTTCGAGCCGCCGGATAAACGACGGCCTGTACTGATCCTGACACGCAACTCAGCCATCTCGTTTCTTACCTGGGTCACCGTTGCGCCACTCACGACAACCGTGCGCAACATTCCAACCGAGGTTTT